>JAZSHD010000096.1:0-6284 GCA_045533055.1 Victivallaceae bacterium
TGGAACTCAACAGTGTAGAAATGTAAACAATCTGATATAAAAGAGGAGAAAGATAAATGAACTTCAAACGCAAACAAATCCGCCGCAGCAACTTTACTTTGACCGAACTTATGGTGGTGATCGTGATTCTGGTCATGCTCACAAGTTTTGCTGCACCTATGGTCTTCAAGCACATCAAGAGTGCCCGCATCACCACAGCCAAGACCCAGATCAAACTTCTGGAACAGGCGTTGACCGACTACAAGCTCGATACCGGAAAATTCCCGGAAACCGACGACGGTTTGCAGGTGCTGGTGGAAAACACCAACGATGTGGAAAAATGGGACGGCCCTTACATTAAGCCCGCCGTGCCCAAGGACCCCTGGGGCAACGATTATGTTTATGTCTGCCCCGGCGAACATGGCGAATTTGACCTTTCCAGCTACGGTGCCGATGGTGTGGAAGGCGGCGAAGGCGAAAATGCCGATATTACCAACTGGGTCAGTAAAGACGAGGAATAATTGAGTAAGTTCCAGCGGAAAAATTTTACATTATTGGAACTGGCGGCAGTCATAGCCATACTTATATTGCTGACTGCCGTTTCCGGTGTTTATATCGGGCGGGAGCGAAAAATGCCGGTTTTTGAGCGGTCTTTGCGGGATTTTCAGGTATTCTGTGCCAAAGGCAGAACTGACACCATGCGTGATGGAATCGTCCGCAAAGTGGTCTTTTATCCGGAAGAAAACCTTTTCCGCATGGAAAAAGTCGATCCCATGGGGGAAAGCGAAGCCGTGATCCCCGCCGAAGAGGTGGAAGAAGGCAACATGCCCTATGTGGTGTTGGATGCTATCGATTCTGATTGGGAAGCCGAGCAGAAGCTCAAAACCGCTTCCGGTGATTCTCCAACTCCGGAAGAGGAATACGAAACGGTTCGGGAGTGGAAGTTCCCCGAAAAACTGGGCGTAACTGTTGAGCTGCCCGATATGCAAGGCGTGGAGTTTACCGAAGAAAGTCTGGAAATGTGGCGGTTCACCCGCAACGGTGCAGCACGGCTCACCCACGCCTTGACCGTACAGCTCAACAGCGACATCAGGACGATCACAGTATCTGACTTTACCGGCTTGGTGGAGATAGTCAAAACCGATACTGCAGAGGGGCAGATAGTGTTGTGAAAAAGCATTTTACATTAGTAGAAGTCATTGTGGCAATGGCGATCATGGCATTGGCTCTGACTGCTTTTTTTGCATTGTCCCAATCGGCGGTGAACCGGATAGACAAGGCGTATTCCAACTGGGAGCGGACCCATTTGTTAAGTCAGGCGGCGGAGTATTATTTACTGTTTGCCGAAGAAGATCCGCCGGATATACCGCCGGAAGTCTTTGAAAGCAATGTATATGATGTGGAAATGCGGTACGAACCGGCTGAAAATCTCCCGGAAGAACTCAACGATTTATCCAATCAGGCTCCGTTGAGAACATTGATTATCGACCTGGTGACTCCCGGCAGCCGGGAGGTGGTTGATACATTGAAAATCGACCGTATCGACTGGGAAAATTCGGGAGATATGGATCAATGAAAAAGCAGCTTTTTACATTAGTGGAGTTGATTGCCGCCATGGCGGTACTTGCCTTGATCGGGTCTGCATCGGCAGCGGCACTGGCGGGCTTTCAACGCAGCCACAACAAAGTTGCCATGTTATCTGAACGGCTGGAGCGGAACCGCAAGCTGGATAAAGTTGCCGAACTTATGGGCAATACGATCCCCTTTTTCTGGAAAGACGAAACCGATGATGATCAGGAACATCTGGTGTTTGACGGTATGGAAGATGAGCTCTATTTTACCGCCATGCGGCTGCCCAATAATGAGGGCAAAGGAGCATTTATTTTTGTGAGATTATATGTAAACGACGACAATGCTCTGGCGTGCGATTACAAAGATACTCCGCTGCTGCCCTGGCTGGAATCTGAAGAGCAAAGCAATATAAAAACGGTGATTTTAGCCGAAAATGTGGCAAGTTTGACTTTTACCTACGCCGATTACGACGATGAAGACGAAATCGAGTGGCTGGAAGTCTGGGATCAGGACGATGACGAATATCTGGATCGCTTGCCGGCGGCAGTGGGCTTTACGGTTGAGTTTGAAAACGGCGAAAAACTTTCCTACCTGCGGCGGACAGCCGGACTTTCAGCATTTTCGGGGCTGGCATTATGAAAAAAAGCGAAGATGGCGTGGCCTTGGTGGCAGTGCTGGCTCTGTTGAGTTCAGTAAGTTTGCTGGTTATGAGCATGGTGGTTTACTCCCAGCTCTCAACTTACGGTATCCGCAACGATACGGATGCTTTACGCAGCCGCTACATTGCCGAAGGTGCAATGAACCGGATAATTTTTCTGCTGGCAGCTGACAACAACGAATACCGCACTACTTCGCTGGAAAACTTTGATTACAGCGAATACGAAGAAGAGCGCTTTATTCCTGACGGCAGACTGCGGGAGCTGGATTATTACGGTACCACGGTAAAATACCGCATAGAAAACGGGGCAGGGGGCATCTCCGTAAGCCCCAGCAATATCAATACAGCGTTGAATAATCTGACCCGGATCCGCCAGACCAACGAAGAAGATTTGAGCGAAGCAGTAACGATTTTCCGTACCCGTTTTGCTGATTATGTGGACAGCAACGATTTAGTGGGCGAAGACGGCATGGAAGTTGAGGAATACGAGGAGTTGGAAGAAAACACTCCGCTGCCCCGGAATAAAGCATTGCAGTTCCGGGAAGAACTCTGGTATATACCCGACGGAGTGAAGTTCTTCCCGCCGGACCGCAACGGCAGAATGACCTTGCTCAACCCATTGACCTTATCAGGCAGCCGCCGCAGTAAACCGGATTTGTTTCAGGCAAATTACGCACTGCTGACCAATTACGCCAATTTAAGCCACGAAGACGCTATGGAAACCTTGAAAACCATCAAGGCATATAAACAGGAGCCGACAGTACTGGCAGACGAGTTCGACCAGCTTTTGCTGGCAACCTTGAAAAATTACTTTTCCATAACCAACTCCGGCTGCTACCGGGTAACGATAGAAAACGCCGCCGGCGGCAACGCCGGATCAGTGAGAATGGATGCAACTTTCAACAACCCGGGAATGACCGGCAGCGAAGGCAAAACCATAACCTTCTACGATTGGCTTATTTACTGAATAAAGCTTGCAATGCACTGTATTTGGTGTATATTAAACGAGGTTTTTATATCTGGGAGAGATATTTATGAGCAAGCGATATATTCCTATTGATTTGGGGTTTGAGCATTATTCTCATGTCAAACACGATCTTAATGCCAAAGAGTATGCCAAGATTTTAGCGGAGATCAGTAAAGAGCGTTACGCTCCGGTGAATGTTTCTGAAGCCTACGACCTTTATTTTAAAAACGAACTGGTTTTGCCCGACAAGGTGCGGGTGATCTGGCTGCACGATATTGAACGGCCCAGCGATAACTTTCTTGCCCGCCGCATGGCGGAAATGGAACACGAGTTCGGCTTTCACACCACCTACAACATCCGTTTGGTATCTTTGATCGAACCCACTTGGCGTGATGATTTGTATAAAATCTGCGAGCTGGGCGGCGAAATACAGTATCAGCACGAAGATATGGTCATCTGCAACGGCGATCAGGCGGCGGCGATTGAAAGTTTCAAAGAAAATATGCAGTATGTACGGGAGTTTTTCCCAAAGGTTCGTTTTGCTTTCGGGCACGGGGTATTCAAAGCAGGTATTGATTCAGCTGCTTTGGTGAAAAATCCCGATGGGTCTTACAGCGAAGAACTTATCAAAAAATGCGGCTTACCGGAATCCGGCGAACTTTACGCATTCTTCGACCGGTTGAAAAGAGAGCTGGGCGAACAGAACTGTTTTTATGTTATCGAAAGCCGTTTTATCGGCGGCGACGAATTTGCTGCCGGTTTGCGGGCGGCAAACCCCGGCGATGTAGTCATATTCTTACAGCACCCCACCTGGTGGAGCGATACTTATGACTTTGAAGAATTGAAATTTGTAATGCGGAAAAGCAAGTTTTTTCATTGATATATTCAAGAAAGGAAAATTAAAATGAACTCAAGACTTTTGGTCCTTGCTGCGGCAATCATTGCCGGCAGCACCGTGTATGCCAAAAACATTTTCAACTGCGATTTTGAACCCGGCAAGTGGAACAAAGCTGACTTTATTGAAGTAAAAAGTTCCCGGTGGGAGAATGTGAACACCTTTAAGCAGGAAAAATGTCACATCGTAAATGTCTGCCCCAAGGATGCCACCAAAATTGATATGTTGAGCAAGCGGGCTCCCGAAACTTATGCTGCCATGATCTGGAAAAATCCCATTAAGGGCAATGTAATAATCAAGTCGGCCATGAGTTTTGACTACCGCATGGCACCGAGTATTGTGATTGCCGAAAAGCCCGGTGTCAGCAAAAAAGGCTTCCCGGAATTCCGCACCCATTACGAAGTTGTGCTGTTCGATCAGGGGATCAATGTCTGGCGGCACTGGTTCGTCAACGGCAAGCAGATTTGGAAAAAGGCGGCGTTCCTTAAGGCTGATTTCAAACCCAACACCAAATATGAGCTGAAAGTGCAGATACAGTTTACCGGACGCGGCCCGGTGTGGACTGTAAGCTGCGGCGGGCACGAGTTCGGATTTATCGACGACCTGATGCCCAAAGAGTTTTACGCCGGGATCGTTGCTTGCGAAGGTGTGAACCGATTCTACGATTTTACAGTTGATAAATAATATTTTTCAGGAGGAAAATCATGAATACAAAAGTTTTATTGGGTGCCGCCATTATTGCAGCAGCTGCCAGCAGTTTTGCCGCCCCGGAAATCACCATCAAAAGTACGCCGGAACTGCCCGGTAAAAATCTCATCAGCACCAGTGATTTCAGCAAAGGTGTGCTGGGCACCTGGAGCGTAAACACTCCTGCCAACCGCAAATTTGCCAGTATTGATAAAACCGAAGGCGTGGGCGACAAGATGTCTATGAAGCTTGCCAGCAATGTTGTCAGCAGCCCCAATCTCTATCACCGGCTGCGTCCGGCGGTACCTTTCAAGGCCGGTGAGCCTTACTATATCCGTTACTACGCCAAGCGGGTCGGCTCCAACCCCAAATACCGCAGCGGTGGTTCGCTGGCATTTTTGATGAATAACGGCAAATACAAATATGCTCAGGTTCCGGAACACAACGCCGGTGACAGCGACTGGGCAGAATACGATTACAACGGCATTATACCGGCAGATTCCAAATACGGTACACTTTATATGTGCTACTACAAGCAGACCGGTCACACTCTTTACGATAATGTGGAGTTCCGTCACGGCTGGACAGAATTGAATATTTCTGTAAAAGGCAAAGGGTTGCAGGCGATTGTGGTACGCAACTCGGTGACCGGCACTGTGCTGAAAGAAAAAATCAAAGGCGAAGAATACAATAAAACCGTCAAAGTTCCCGCCTTCGGCAGCAATTCTGTAGAAGTGCTTGACCGCAGCGGCGAAACCACCAGCAAACTTTATCCGGAAAATATCGACAATAATGTTGCCGCCAGCGATAAAGTTATTCCGCTTACTCCGGTAAAGCGGGTGATCATGCCAGCTAAAACCACCGAAAGCTTTACCGTTGCCATGCCGTCAATGGCGGGCAAAAAGGCTTATTTGTGTTTTACTGCCAGATTGAATAAAAAATCCGGTATCGCCGGATACACCAACGCCCTTAAAGTAAAAGTCAACGGCAAGGTGCTGGGTATGAATAATGTGGTCAAACCCGGCAAAGTCATTGTGCTGCAGGGTACTCCCAATAAAAAGGCGAATATCGCCAATAGCAGCAGCAATTTTATTGTCTTTTACAGCAATGTTTCAGCCCCGATCCCCCAGCATAACAGATATTGCCCAATTAGTGTTGAAAACGGCAATCCCTTCGATTTCAAGCTGGATGTGACCAAACAACTCGAAGAAGGACTGAACACAGTAGATTTGCAGTCGGGCACTTTCCTCAAAGAAACCAAACTCTATATCGAAAATCTGCACATAGTTATAGAGTAAAACTCAACAAACCATAGCAAGGGCGGAAAACTCCGCCCTTTTTTTGTGATTTTTTAATGTCCGGATTTATACAACAATAGTAAAAATTATCGCAGGTAAAACATTGTATCAATCTATATAAAATAAATTGGAATCACAGAAATCCCATAATTTCTTAAAAATGGTGTTTTTTGACATAGTTTGAGCGTGGGTTCACTTGAAAAAAGCTCCCCCCTTTTGTCAAATCCT
>JAZSHD010000085.1:0-17835 GCA_045533055.1 Victivallaceae bacterium
CACTTGCCTTGACATTCTGTTAAATTTTTGTTTTTCTGTAGGTTAGCTATATTTTTATCTATAACTAAGTAAGTTGCATAGTATGTAAAATTTTTCAAGCCACGAGTGTTCCTTTGGTGCATTACCCTGTAATGCACCTAAGGAACACTCGTGGCTTGATAATTTTTTCGTACTATGCAACTTTCTTTGTTGTGAATAATAATTTTGCTATCTTACAGTATAACATATTTTTTACTGTATGTCAAGTCTTCCGGCGCGATTTTTCTTAAAAAAGTGGAAGCTGCCGCACGATTTGCAGTGCAGCAGCTTACTTGATAAATAATTGCGGATCAATTATTTTTTACTTGACCGGTTTGCGATCCATGTAATCAATACCTTCACGGAAAATCAAAGTGTTATTAGCTATAGAATCAATCAGGGATCTGCTTACAGTTTCGGCATGACCATCCATGTAATTCATGTTGACCGCATTGCCGTTATATTTTAACTGGGTCGTACTTGACATGGTAAAAGATACATCTCCGCCGTGGCGATAGGCTAACCCTTTGTAGCTGTAGGAGTTTATATCAGGTAGATT
Source organism: Victivallaceae bacterium (assembly GCA_045533055.1). Classification (GTDB taxonomy): domain Bacteria; phylum Verrucomicrobiota; class Lentisphaeria; order Victivallales; family Victivallaceae; genus SIG78. The sequence goes on from JAZSHD010000085.1 coordinate 578, forward strand.
TGTATTGGAGGTGTCCGCAACAAATATCGCCCGGGAGGCATCAGCCAATTCGCTTGTATTACGGGCTTGCCGCTTGTTTTTATCCTTGTCCTTTGATGGAGTCCGCCAAGTGCATTCGTAACCGAACCCAAAAGAGTTGTGAGCAAAGTGAGTGTATCTGAACCCCTCGGTGGTGGTATCGCCGAAGGGAGTTGATTCCATAGGACAGGAATACACCGCATAGAGCTTTTCATTTTTTTTACTGGAATACCCCTGATTGGTTTCTTCAGGATACATCACAGCGTAAAGAGCTCTGTACCAAGTTTTTCCCGATGACCCGTCGAGCGTGGATGATACGACCCATCCTTCGTTGGCATCAGCATAAGCTATTGCCCCGAAAGCGATCTGTTTAAGGTTGGCTAAACAGCCGGAGGTCTTTGCCGACATCCGGGCTGCGGAAAGTGCGGGCAAAAGCATTGCCGCTAAAATTGCAATAATGGCGATCACTACCAAAAGTTCGATCAAAGTAAAACGCCGCATGGAAGCGGGGGCATTACAGGGTAATGCACCAAAGGAACACTCGCTGCTTGAAATTTTTTTCATACTATGCAACTTTCTTTGTTATAGATAATAATTTTGTTATCTTACAGTATACCATATTTTTTGTTACATGTCAAGTCTTTCGGGAAAATTTTTTTATAATAATAGCTCTGTTCCCAACATCGGTTGATAAACAGAACAGATGTTGAAGTAATTTTTTTGACTTAAAAGTTTTCCCGCCTTCGCCAAGACTACGGCGGACAAGGGAAAAGGGTGAAGGGGGTGGCTCCTGCATCACCCTTAACCGCCTCTTAATTATTTTTTCTTGCTTTTCTTGCTCTTTTTGCTTTTCTTTGCCGGTTTGCCAGCTGTGTTATTCAGCTCTTCCCACGACATACCTTTGATCTCTTCCAAAGCTGCTTCGTCAGCCTTTTTGATTTCGGCTTCCAATGCGGCAATATCCACACCGTTGGAGTAGTTTGCATCATTAGTGTAAATATGGGTGGCATAATTGGTGAATGTATCGCTGAATTTGCCGTTTTTCACGGTCACAGTGCGGTTTTCGCCCAATACCCGGTAGGTGCCGTCGGGCAGATTTTTGCCGCCTATATTGCATTTGAGGGTATCGGGCATACTGTTTACGGCAATGATAAACTCTTTATTGTTATGCTTTTTGCGCATTGCAACAATGTAATTGCTGCTGGTGGATATCGGAAGTTTTTCCGGTTCCAGCAAGACATTTTCCATGGCATTAAGCTCGGGACCGATACCTTTCAGGTACCCCAGATGCATTTCGGGGCTGATGAAGATACCGCTGTTGCGGATCGGGCGGTAGTATTTTTCCTGCGGGTCGCCGATTTTATAAGGCACCATACCCGTAGCACCATGCACGATGGTACCGAAAACCAGACAGCGGATCTCTTTGTAAGTCAGGGAGCGGTTCTTTTTGCTCCGGGGCTTGAATGCTTCGGGACAGAACCATGTACCGTAAGGGGCAACCGTTTCGTTGACCAGCTTCATGCTGTAAAGCACCGAAGAGATACTCCGCTGCCAGCTGCCGTCCACCAGCGGGTGGGGGTACATATCCAGAATGTGCAAATCAGCATAGCCTTCACGCTTGTTGATGCACCCTTCGGCGGTAAAGTCCAGATGTATCACCGGGTGATGGGGGTCAAGCTCCCGCAAAAACTTGTAAACATTACGCAATTCGGCACAGAACTCTTCGCCTTTGGGTTCGTCGGCAAGATACCATGCCAGAAACGCCGGGTGTTCCTTTACTGCATTGACCATTTCTTTCATCCGTTCCCATGCTTCAGGACTCAGCTGCGGCTTGTAAGGTTTTTTAACCTTTACAACACGATCCTGAAAACCGTTAAAGCCGATACTGGTTCCGAAATACGGGTAGAAGAACACCTTGAGTTTATGTTTGTGGGCTTCGTCAAGAATTGCTTTTACACCTTTAAGATCACGCTGGTTGAGTGTGTAGAAGTGTACGGTATTGTAACCGGCTTCCGCCATTTCTTTGTAGAACACCGGCTGATGATTGTTTGCTGCCAGAAAACCCCGGGGAAAGAAGCGTTTGCCGTTAAGGAAAACTTCCCGGGCTTTGCCCAGATGCACGGTGTTGCCTTTTTTGTGGGGTTCCACTACGGTAAAGGTTTCCTGCAAAGTACCTTTCAAGGCTTCGGAACCGCTGCTTTTTACGGTAAAAGTGTATTTGCCGGGCTGCCAGTCGGCGGCATCCACCGTAAAGGTGCGGAGTGCTCCGGAAGTTTTTTCGGCTTGAGCAATAACCTTATTGGCTTGATTGGTAACTGTAAGTGCGGTCTTTACGCCTTTAAGGTTGCTGGCATCGGTCTGATAGTCGATGCTAATGCTGATGACTTTATCCAGCTGGTCGGGGAAAATACTTTTGCGGTAAAAGGGATTGTTGACCACCAGTTTGAAAGGTACTGCTTCCATAGTCAAACCGGCAGTAGTGTAAAGAACTTTTTCTTTGCCGACACGGGCAGTCAAAGTTATATCGTATTTGCCGGAAGCTCCTACGGCAAGAGGCATGGTAAAATTCATGGTTTTATCCGCCGTTGCATTGAGCTTGAGCCGGCTGAATGCCGCAATTTTGCCCGCTTTTCGGGCAGTTGCCTGCAAAATAACTGTGCCTTGGGTTTTGCCGGTCAGCGAACCGTTAAGCACCTGCCGGGTGGAACCTTTGGCTGCCGGAACAGTTTTCAGCTCCATGGGGCCGGTTTTCCACTGATAGCGGGTAAAATCGTTGAAAGGCAGAACCAGTGCGGCAAATTTGTTTTGATCGGTAAAGCGGCCGGTGGGGCTGAATACGCTGTATTCGTTGATATTGCCGCCGATGTTGTGGCGGGCGATGTTGAAGTTGAAATTTTTGTTGTGGGTATTGACTATATTAAGTGCATAGTAAGGTATAAAAACTTCGGCTGTATACCCTTTGGCGGTGCGTTTAGTCGCCACTTGCCAATCCGAAGTCCACTTGCGGTCGCTTACTCCGGAAAGATGGGTTATATCGCTGCGGACAGCATCGGGGCTGAAAATCAGCTGGCGTGCCGTATGCACATTGGGGTCATCCGGAATGGGGTCATCGCCGGTGATAAACATTTCAATAGCATCGTCCCGGTAAATACCGCCGTCAAAAGTTTTTACCGTTGAAACGATATTTTTGTCAGTGACATCAAATGCCCAATACAGACCGCTTTCCGACGCTGCCACCTGAAAAGTGGTGGGTTCAGCGGCTTTGATTTCCGGAAATTTAAAGCGGGTGAAGTTCCCGTATTTGGCGGCTTGCTGCCAGACGGCTTCATTCAGCACTCCATCGAGTTTGATTTCGCTATCCTTGACTGGCAAAGCTTGAGTCGACGGATTGGCGGCGTAACCCAATAACGCCGTGCAGGTAACAGCGGCAACAGTCAGAGTTTTCAACAACATGAGCTTTTCTCCTGATTTTATTTTCAAGTTTGATCTTTATTTTCTACAATTATAAACGATTTGCCGGATAATTTCAAGAGGTACGATATACTTTTTATTGATACATCGTACCTGTTTTTTTGATTATGCGTAATAAATACGCAACTGTTTATTTTTTCAGATTTGCTTTGGCTTCGGCATCGATTTTTTTGATTTTTGCTTCCAAATCATAAATATTGATGGGGCTTTTGAACTCCAAATCATCAGTGTAAATATGCGTAGCGTGAGGTGCAAATTCATCGCTGAACGCCGAATTGGCAACCTTTACGGTACGGCCTTCGCTGACCACTTTAAGCTCTTGAGCTTTCAAGCCGGGGGCGGTGATAACGCTCTTGATGGTTTTTTCGCCGGAGTTTACCGCAAAAATGTACTCTTTATTCTGATACTTTTTCCGCATCACCATAATATTGGCACTGTTATCGGCAGCTGCCGGGAGTTTCTCCGGCGAAGTCAGCACGCCATCCAGAGCTTTGAGTTCCGGGCCCAAGCCTTCCAGATAGCCCAGACGCATATCCGGCGTGTAGAAGATCCCGGAATTCCGGCTGTGGATGTAGTACTTTTGCGTGGTGCTGCCGATTTTATAGGGCATCATGCCCGTAGCACCGTTGACGATGGTGCCAAAGACCAGACAGCGCAGCTCCCGGTAGGTCAGCGAGCGGTTACGCTTGCCCCGGGGAGTAAAGGCTTCGGGGCAGAACCAGGCACCGGCATTGCCGATATTTTCGTCCACCATTTTCATACTGGAAAATACCGAAGGCAGGCTCCGGTACCAAGTTCCGTCATTGAAGGGATGGGGGTACATATCCAATATATGCACATCCGCCATACCGTCTTTCTTGGAAATACAGCCCGCTGCGGTAAAGTCCAGCGTGATGACCGGGTGGTGGGGGTCAAGTTTCTTCAAAAGCGTGTAAACTTTTTTCAATTCACCGACCAATTCAGCACCGCGGGGCTCATCGGCAAGATACCAGCCCAGCAAGGCGGGGTGATCTTTTGCCATGTTGACCATCTTTTTCATACGCTCCCACTGTGCGTCGGTCAGGCGGGGCTTGCGGAATTTGTTGGATTTTTTCAAATCACGGAAGCCGGTAAAGCCGATGCTGGTTCCCCAGTAGGGGTAGCAGAAAACTTTCAGGTTGTTCTTATGGGCCTTATCCAGCACAACTTTTATATCTTCCAAGCTTGGCCAGTTAAGTCCGTAGAACTGCACGGTGTTGTACCCGGCGGCCGCCATTTCTGCAAAATAGTGGGGTTCTTTGTGCTGACCGCCGATGAAGCCCCGGGGAAAATAGGGTTTGCCGTCAACGAGCATATAGCGGTTTTCATCCAATCGCACCGAACTGGCTCCGGGCTTGGCAGGGGCGATAACGCTGAAAGTATCGCTCAAAGTGCCTTTGGCAAATTCTTCGCCATCGGAGGTGATGGTTACGGTGTAATCTCCGGCGGGGTAGCCGGTCGTATCGACAGTAAAGTTCTTGACCAACCCTGCTTTGCCGGTTTGGGTGTTCATCACTTTTCCGGAAGCATCAGTTACGGTGAAAACGGTTTTTACATTTTTCATCAGCTTGGGAGCTGCGGCGTATTCACAAGTTACCCGCAAAGTTTTGTCCTTTTGATCCGGGTAGAAACTTTTCCGGTAAATGGGGTATTTTACATTGAGCGTAAAGCAGGTTGCCTGTATTTCCAGATCCGCAAGCTCATGGAAGAGCTTTTTACCGTTGTTTCTGCCGGTGATGGTAATGTTGTATTTGCCGGATTTGCCAACTTCCAGCGGCATTGTAAAATTAACGGTCTGATCGCTTTTGAGCTGCACTTGGCTGCGGTTGAACGCCACAACTTTACCGTTGCTCCGGGCGGTGGCCTGAATAGTTACAGCATCATTGATCTTGCCGGTGATTTTGCCGGAAAGGGTCTGCACCGTACCTTTGTCGGTAGGAACATTTTTCAAGTCAAGGTCGTTGAGCTGCCACTGGTATTGTTCAAACTCTTTGTAAGGCATTTCCAGCAAAGCAAATTTGCTCATGTCAGTAAAGGAGCCGGTTTTCTGCCAGGTGCTGATCTCTTTTGGGCTGTTTGGAGTGATATTTTCTCTGCCAACATTAAAACGCAAATTCCTGTTTTGGGCGTTGGTGAAATCAAGTGCATAGTAGGGTATAAATACTTCGGCAGTAACCCCTTTGCTGTTGGGTTTTACCACCGCCTGCCAATCGCTGTACCACAAACCGTTGCGGACTCCGGCAAGGAAAGCCCCTTCGGCACGGGTTCCGGCAAAGTTGAAGATGAGCTGCCGGAAAGTCCGCACATTGGCGTCGCCGGGGATAGGGTCGTCGGCAGAAATAAACAGCTCAATAACATCGTCAAACTTGGTGATGTCGCTGTCGTGTCGGGTCAGCTTGGCAACCACCGCTTTGTCGGTAATATCAAAAGCAAAGTAAACGCCGTCGGGGGATGCTGCAACCTGAAAAACGGTCTGTTCGGCAGCTTGAACATCCTGATTGGCGAGTTTGCAAAAATTGCTGTAACGGGAGGCGTGTTGCCAGACATTTTCGGCAAGAACTCCATCGAGTTTGATTTCGCCGGACTTGACCGGTACAGCTTTGATGACAGTTTCGGCGTAACTGGTCAGCGTCAAACCGGCAGCAGCAGCAAGAATAATGTGTTTTACAGACATGTTTTTTTCTCCTTATTCGCCAAAAATCGAGATGTATTTTTCGGCAACCTCTGCCGGAGTTTTGCACACATTGTAGAATTTAAGATCATCCAGATCGCCGTGCAGGGGGTAGCAGAAACCGTTTTTGTAGCTGCCGAGGGAGAGAATGCGGTTTTTCACCGTATTTTTAATGGCAATCGCCTTTTTGCTTGAGAGTACGCCGTCAAGGTAGGCGTAAAGGGTCTTGCCGTCGTAAGTCATGGTCAAAAGGTGCCACTCTTCAGGCGTTACAGCTGTCTGGTTGTGGCTGGTACCGGCAGACTGGAGTTTTTTGCCGTCGCCGGAACGCAGGCTTATGCTGTTGTAGTAAAATGTCACCCGCACGCCGGGGCCCCGTTCGCCGTCAGCAACGCTGAAAAGTTCCCGCTGGAGTTTGTGGCTGATCTGGGCATCAAATTTTACAACCGCTTCGACGGTAAAGGGCTTGGTGAAATCGAATTTGAAATTTCTTACCAGAATCGCTCCGGCTTTGTTGCCTTTGTATTTGCCCTGAAATTTCAATGCTTTGCCGAGTTTGCCGTCGGTTTGCTTTACCGCTTCTGGGGTGCGGACGGTGCCGGTATATTTTTTGTCGGCAGAATAAATTTTGCCGTTTTCAAACTTTTCAAAGTCAAACGATACGACCGGGGCGATTTCTGCACCAAGGGTTGCGGCACAAACTGCGAGCAATAAGGATACACGCTTTTTCATCATCAAAAACCTTTCGTTAAATTATAAAAACTGTTATCTGCAATATAATTTGTTTTCAAAAGAAAATCAAAAAATTATGAATTTTTTTCATTTCAGCAAAGCAGCCTAGTTGAACAGTTGTTCCATACATTTCTGAATTTGTGTAAAACTGCAGAGCTTGGCTCTTGCTTTAACGCAGCCTGTTCACTTCAGATTTGTTTATGGGTAAACTATAACAAATATTACAGCTTTTTTCAAGATGTAAAACAAAGAAAAATTCAATTTTATTGGCATGGCTGCTTTGGCATGGTTACTTTGCCCGGCAGCTCCAACCGGTAAACTTTTTTATTCGGCTGATCTTACGATCTTTACCACCAGCAGCGGCAGTTTCCAGCCCTTTACCTTGTAGTATTCGCCGATCAACTTGACTTTTTTATCTTTGTACTTATCAAGATCGTTGTGGTTGGGCATTACCATATATCTGGCGGTAAGGTCTTCTTCGCCGGAGGGTTCGTAAAAAACATGGGTCACGGTTTTCAGGTGGCTTTGTTTTTCGGCGTACACATACCCGGTAACTGTTATATCTCTGCCGGGAGCAAGAAAGTTGCCTTCCAGATTTATAAGTTCTTCGTTGGGCAGCGGTTTACCGGTCGGAACTTTGAATTTCGGCAGTTTGTTCAGAGCTTTTTTATCTGCTGTGATCGCCGGTCTGCCTACATAGAGCGTTATATTGCCCGGAGCTGTTACCTGCACCCAGCCGGAGCGGGTGGCTTTGCCGTGGGTTTTTACCTTGGTACCGCCTCTGCCGATGCCGACAGCTTCATAGCCGGTGCCGGGACCGGAGCGGAAATTTATATTCCGGGTAAGTTTGCCGTTACGGATATACTCTTTCAAAACCCATACCCGGGTGTTTTCCGGCGGTTTTATTGCCAGCCATTGTTTGCTTACGCCGGTGATAACTACTTCGTAATCTTTATCCAGCTGCAATAACGCTGTGTATTTGGTTCCGGCTCCGGCACGGACATTCAATGGGTGTTTAAGAACTTTGCCTTTGACACTATTTTCGGCGGCAAAGGCGATAATGGTGCTTAAAACAGCAATAGCAATAAGAGTCTTTTTCATAGCAAACATTTTCATAAAGGTTAATTTAATTGATGCTGTACTATACAGCAATCAGATTTATTTTGCAAGTATTTTTTGCATGGAGCTTCATTTTTGCTGTTTGGAAATTCTCCCGTTTTCGGCGGCATAACTTTTGGGCGTTACTTTGTAGTGATCGCTGAAAACTTTTATAAAATAACTGCTGGAAGAAAATCCGCAGCGATTGGCGATTTCGGCGATCTGCAGCCGGGTGGTCTGCAAAAGTTTTCGGGCAACCTGCAAACGCTGTGAAGTAAGATATTCGCTGAAACTGACTCCAAATTCCTGATGGAATATTCTGGAGAGATATGCCGGACTTATACCGATATGTTTTGCCGTTTGCTTCAAACTCAAAGGTTCTGCGTAGTTCTGATCCAGAAAGTGCTTTGCCCGCTGCATGGCTTCCTGCAGCGGCAGCAGGGCATGTGGTTCGGTTGTGTGCTGACTTTTCATCAAATCAAAATAAAACAGCAGCAATATGCTGTGCAGTTGAATCGATAAGTGTTGCCGGTACTCCGGTGAATCATCGCAATTTGACCGCAGAAAATCCAATCTCCTCCGTACTTCGTTGCTCACATCGTAGCTTAAATTGGGCAATGTACGATTGTTGACAAACTGGAAAAACTCATTACATTCCCAATGAAACTGCATTATCAGAATACGCAGCCCTTTCAGCAAAGAAAATTCGTCCCGGTGGCGGGTACCTGCCTCCACCAGCAGAAAATCCCCCGGCATTGCCTGATAGACCAGGTGATCTTCCCAATGCAAAGTGATCTTGCCATCCAGTACATACAAGAGTTCATGCTCCCGGGGAATATGCTCGTTGGTTGAATATATGTTGGCATATTCTATCACCCGGAAGTTGGTTACCTGCGGAATGTGGCTTAAGATTTTATTGACGCATTGTTCCATAAATTTACCCCTTGTTTTTGATAGAAAATAGCATAAAAAATACTCCCGTCAAGCCAAAATCGCAAAAAATTGTTATTATTCAAAAAAAATTGTTATTTTTTTGTATTGCAGATAGCAAAAAATCAGTTATAATTTATAACAGAAACCCAAAAACACTCTAACGCAATTCAACTGAAAGGAATCGTTAAAATGTCAGAAACTCTCGCTATCTATGGTGGCAAACCCGCAGTCGATGTCAGCAAAGTGGTCAACTGGCCCCCGATCAATGATATTGACGAAAAGATGGTCCTGGAAGCTCTGCACCAGCCCAGTCAGGCCCGCGGCCCCCAGAATCTGGCTTTTGAAAAAGAATTTGCCGAATGGAACGGCAACAAATACGCTCTTTTCACCAACTCCGGTACCGCCGCTTTGCACATGTGCCTGGTGGGTTGCGGCATCGGTGCCGGTGACCATGTGCTGGTGACTGCTTACAGCTGGAGCAGCAGTGCAACCTGTATCCTGCACCACGACGCTATTCCGATTTTTGTGGATATCGATCCGGAAACCTTCCTGATGGACCCCGACAAGATCGAAGAAGCTATCACTCCCCGTACCAAGGCGATCATCGTAGTCCAGCTCCACGGCTTGTGCAACGATATGGACAAGATCAACGCTATTGCCAAAAAGCACAACCTTAAGGTTATCGAAGATGCCTGTCAGGCTCACGGAGCTACCTACAAGGGCCGCAAAGCCGGTACCATGGGCGACTGTGCTGCTTTCAGCTTCAACCAGAACAAGTGCCTCTGCTGCGGCGAAGGCGGTATGTTCGTGACCGACGATGAAGAAATCTACAACGGCGCCGCCAAGCTCTGGAGCTTCGGCGAAACCGCCCGCCCCGAACAGAGCCGCGACTATCACGCCTACGCTCTGGGCTGGATGTACCGCAACAACGAAATCACCGCCGCCTACGGCCGTGCCCAGCTTACCAAATATGATTACTACTTCAAGACCTTGCGGGAAAACGGCGAATACCTGTTGAAGAATCTTGCCGGTACGCCCAACTTGCTGCTGCCTTACGAGCCGGAATATGCCGAACACAACTGGTACAACTTCAACTTGCGTATCGACTTTGACAATATGGGCATCACCGACCCGGCTGAACAGGTCAAGTTCCGTAACGCAGTTGCCGCGGCGTTGGTGGATGAAGGTATCCGTGCCAGCGTCTGGCAGCGGTTCATTCTGCCGGAAATGACGGTGTTTGCCGCCAAGAATGCTTACGGTATGGGCTACCCCTGGGCGATCCCGGGTGCGGATGAAGGCGTTGATTACAGTTTGGAAAAATTCCCCAACGCTCTGGCATACAGCCGCAAGCATATTTCTATTGTGCAAACCCTGCGGGCACCCAACGGTCTGGATATAGCCGAACAGGTGCGGCAGGGGATTGTGAAAGTCTTCAGCAATCTGGATAAGATCGACCCCGATCGCATCCAGAAAATTCTGGAAGACCGCCGCAACAGCAAAAAGTAAAGTTTTGAGCAGCCTTTGGTATCATGCGATACCAAAGGCTCTTTTGCAAATAATGGGAATTTATATTTTATAGAGGTGTTGTTATGGGAAATGCTATTAAAATCGGTTGGGGCAAGCGTTCTATTGCCAAAGAAGGTCCGGTACCGATCACCGGGCAGTTTTATTTGCGTATTTCGCAGGGGGCTTTTACTCCGGTATTGGTAAGTGCATTAGTTATAGAAAATGGCAGCGATGCGGTGATTTTTGCTTCGGCAGATATGGTGTCGGTGCAGCCGGAAATGCTTGTTATGGCACAAGAGATACTGAAAAAAGAAGCTCCGGAGATCCCTGCCGATAAAATCATTGCCAATGCAACCCACACTCACGCCGGACCTTCCAGCAACAAAATCGGCTCCTTCCCCAGCAAGATCAAGTTTACCGGTCAGGACGAAATGCTCGAATTTCTCTCCCGCCAGCTGGCGGATGCCGTTAAAGATGCCTGGTTCAGCCGTGCCGAAGGTGCTGTATCTTACGGTTACGGTTTTGCCACCACCGGCCACAGCCGCCGCACCATCTATCTGGACGATACCGGCTTGAGAGAGCAGGGCAAAGATGCCTCCGGTATTGCAGTAAACGGCCACGGCAAGATGTACGGCAACACCAACGACGATATGTTCGATGGCTACGAAGCGGGTACTGATGCTTTTATCAACTTGCTTTATACTTTTGATAAAGCCGGTAAAGTTACCGGGGCGGTCATCAATGTACCGTGTCCTTCGCAGACCAACGAAAATGCGTGGGTGCTGCACGCCAGTTTCTGGCACAATGTGCGGGAAAAACTCACTGCCAAGTATGGTGAAAACTTTGGTGTGATCGGTCAGGCCGCCGCCGCCGGTGACCTTTCGCCCCGGCAGATGCACTACCGGGAAGCAGAAAAACGCCGCTATTTGCTCAAATACCCGGAATTGGTCGCCAAATACAAGAGCAACCCCATGCCTTCGCCCTTTGAACGGCCTGCTGACGAAAACGATCCCGGGGTGGTGTATGACTGGATGGAATTTATGCGTGCCGAAGATATTGCCAACCGCATAACCGCCGCTTTTGACGAAGTTTTGTCCTGGGCTGGCAAAGAAAAGTTCACCGAGCCGGAGCTCAAGCACGATGTACGCACTGTGAAACTCGCCCGCCGCATGTTCCCCGATGAACTGGTGCAGGCCGAAAAGAGCCAGTACGATGAACTTATGCAGCAAGAGTACAGCACCGACACAGATCCCTATAAAGAGCTGATCGCCAACTCCAAACTTACCAGCCGCCGCAACCGGCTCAATGGTGTGGTCAAGCGGGCGGAGATCCAGCAGCAGGAACCGGGCATCACCACCGTGATCCATGCCGTAAAAATCGGTAATATCGCTTTTGCCAGCAACCGGTTCGAGCTTTATATGGACTTCATGCACCGAATCCAGGCCCGCAGTCCTTTTGAACAGACCTTTATCGTCCAGCTGGTCAGCGACCAGTACGGTACCGGCAGTTACCTTGCCACTATCCGGGGCGTTGCCAACAAAGGTTACAGTGCCACACCCTACTGCAATCAGGTTTCTCCCGAAGGCGGTCAGGAACTGGTCAACGAAACGCTGGATATGCTTAAAAATTTGAAGTAATATATTAAGGAAATAAAAGATGAATTATCTGAAAAATTTGACCCTTCTGTCCGCTGCCGGAGCCATGCTTATCGGTGCCGGGTGTGCTTCGCCTCTGGCTTGCAAAGATGATTGCTCAAGCAAAATCGCTGCCAACGATCACCTGAAGATCGGCTGGGGCAAGCGTTCCATAGCTTCTGATAAACCCGTACCCATTACCGGGCAGTTTTATTTGCGTGTATCACAGGGCGTCTTTACCCCGGTGATCGCCAGTGCTCTGGCTATGGAAAAGAACAACGATGCGGTGATTTTTGTATCGGTGGATATGGTGTCGGTGCATTTTGAAATCCTTAAGCAGGTGAAGGCGATCCTCGCCAGAGAAATGCCGGAGATCCCCACCGACAAGATCATTATCAATGCTACGCACACTCACGCCGGGCCTTCCGGCAATGAAATCAAGATGGATTACCCCAACAAGGTGAAAGTCACTCCCACTTCTGAAATGCGTAAGTTCCTTGCCCGCCAGATCGCCGACGCGGTCAAAGAAGCCTGGAGCAAGCGTGCCCCCGGCAGTATAGCTTACGGTTACGGCTTTGCCACCACCGGTCACAGCCGCCGGGTAGCTTATCTGGACGACATCGGCAAGCGGGAGCAGTCACAAGCCGGTATTGCCATGAACGGCAAAGTCAAGATGTACGGCAAGACCAACGATGATATGTTCGATGGTTACGAAGCGGGTACTGATGCCTTTATCAACTTGCTTTATACCTTTGATAAAAACGGTAAAGTAACCGGTGCGATCATCAATGTACCATGCCCCGCCCAGACCAGCGAAAATGCCTGGTGGCTCCATGCCAGTTTCTGGCACAATGTACGGGAAAAACTCTCTGCTAAGTATGGCGATATCGGTGTGATCGGTCAGGCTGCTGCCGGTGGTGATACCGCCCCCCGTCAGATGCACTACCGTGATGCGGAAAAGCGTCGTTATAAGCTGAAGTATGCCGATAAGATCGCTGCCTACCTCAAAAAGCCCATGACCTATCCCTATGCCTGGGCAAAAGATGGTGAAGCCGCCCGCAGACAGTACGAGTACGATGTTATCGAAGTCATGCGGGCTGAAGATATTGCCAACCGTATCGTTGCAGCATTCGACGAAGTCCTTTCCTGGGCAAAGCTGGATAAACAGTGCAGCCCCGAATTTCAGCACGAAGTCAAAACGGTCAAGCTCTCCCGCCGCATCTTCCCCGACGAACTGGTTGCCGAAGAAAAAGCCAAACATGCTTTGGTCATGCAGGAAAAATTCAAGACCGAGGGCGATGCTATTGATATGCTGACCTACAACTCCAAATTGAACAGCCGCCGCAACCGCATCGGCGGTATTGCCAAGCGTGCCGAATTGCAGAAGACCGAACCCAAACTTACCACCAAGATCCATGCGGTCAAGATCGGTGATCTGGCATTTGTTACCAACCGTTTTGAGCTTTTTATCGACTTTATGCACCGTATTCAGGGCCGCAGTCCCTTTGCACAGACTGTGATCGTGCAGCTGGTTACCGATGAGTACGGTCAGGGTAAATACCTTGCCACCGAACGGGCGATCGCTAATAAGGGGTACAGTGCCACACCCTACTGCAACGTTGTTTCAGCCGAAGGCGGTCAGGAGTTGGTCAACGAAACTCTTGATATGCTTAAAAAGATGAAATAAGGTATTACATACGATGCGTTGCAGTAAATATCTTTCAATTATTTGTGCAGCCGCAGCCGCCGGAACCATGACCGGCTGCGCTATCTTCAGTACCGGTGAATGTAAGGATGAAAATTCTATGAATGATCCAATAAAAATCGGGTGGGCAAAACGCTCCATTGCGCCCAAAGATGGCACCGCTCCCATAACCGGACAATTCTATTTGCGTGTGGCATTGGGGCAGTATACACCGGTATTGACCAGTGCTATGGTTATGGAAAACGGCAGCGATGCGGTGATCTTTGTGTCGGCAGATATGGTGTCAGTGCCTCCGGTGGTATTGAAAAAGGTCAAAGCCAATCTGGCAAAAGAAGCTCCGGAGATCCCCGGCAGCAAGATCATTATCAATGCCACCCACACCCATGCCGGACCTGCTGCCAATGGGCCGGAAGATGCACCTTACCCCAACACGGTGGATTTTATTCCCGCCGGTAAGATGCAGGATTTTATCGCCCGGCAGATGACCGATGCTGTCAAGGAAGCGTGGGAAAAGCGTGATTTCGGCAGTATATCCTACGGTTACGGTCACGCCATGACCGGTTACAGCCGCCGCAGTGTTTATCTGGATGACATCAGCAAGCGGGAAGCCGCCCGTCCCGGTATTGCCATGAACGGCAGAGCCAAGATGTACGGCAGAACCAATGATGATATGTTTGACGGCTACGAAGCCGGTACCGAAACATTTATCAATTTGCTGTATACCTTTGATAAAAACGGCAAACTTACCGGGGCAGTCATCAATGTTCCTTGCCCCTCCCAGACGGTGGGGACTGCGTGGTATCTGCACGCAAGTTTCTGGCACAATGTGCGGGAAAAACTCTCTGCAAAATATGGCGATATAACCATCATCACCCAGAGTGCGGCAGCGGGCGATCTCTGCCCCCAGCAGCTGCACTATCTGCAAGCGGAAAAGCGTCGTTTTGCCCTGAAATATCCGGAAATGCTGAAAAAGTACATGGAAAACCCCATGAAGTATCCGGCAGGCTTGTTCCCCAAAAAGGAAAATTACGACGCCCAATACTCCTACGACTGCATGGAATTTCTCCGTGCTGAAGATATGGCGCAGCGCATTACCGAAGCCTTTGACGAAGTCCTTTCCTGGGCAGGCAAAGAAAAGTTCTGCAAGCCGGAACTTAAACACGAAGTCAAAACATTGAAACTCTCCCGCCGCCAGTTCCCCAAAGAACTGGTGGAGCAGGAGCGTGCCAATCATGAAAATTTTATGAAGCAGGAGTTTATTTCCCAGGGCAATAAATACTATGTGCTTCAGCAAAATAGCGCCTTGAACAGCCGCCGCCACCGTTGCGGAGGCGTGGTCAAGCGTTACGAAGAACAAGCGATCAACCCCAAAGTGGTAACTAATATACATGTAGTAAAAATCGGCAACATAGCCTTTGCCAGCAACCGCTTTGAGCTGTTTATGGACTACATGCACCGTATTCAGGCACGGAGTCCTTTTGAACAGACTTTTATCGTTCAGCTGGTTACCGATGATTACGGCGTGGGCAGTTATCTTGCCACCGAACGGGCGATCGCCAACAAAGGTTACAGCGCCACACCTTACTGCAATCAGGCTTCGCCCGAAGGCGGTCAGGAGCTGGTAAATGCTACACTTGATGTATTAAAGGAACTTAAAAAATGAAATTTGCAATGATGACCTACACCCTGATGCGTCAGGGGTGCTACACCCCGGAAGACTGCGTAAGAGTAGCTTCCGAACTGGGTATGGAAGGTATTGACTGGATCACCACTTACGGCCGTGACCCCAAAGAACTCAAGAAAATGAGTCTGGATGCCGGTTTGACCGTAGCTGCCCACACCTTCTTTTTGCGGGAAAAAGAGCTGGATCAGCTGGACACTATCGCCAAGCGTTCCATGGATGATGCTTGCGAACTGGGTGCCCCGGTGATAATGATCGTGCCGGTACCCTTTGCCGGTGTGACCGATCCGGCGGAAAACCGCAGCCGCTGGGCGGAAATTCTGAAAAAAGTTGCTCCGCTGGCAGCCGAACGCAATCTGGTTATGTCTATGGAAAACTTTCCCGGTGCCGCCAGTCCTATTGTTACAGCCGACGATTTTTACGCCCTCAAAGCCATGGTGCCGGAGCTGAAACTTACATTTGACAACGGCAACGCCGCTTCCGGCGAAGATCAGATCGCAAGTCTGAAACGCTGTTTTGCCGATGTGGTGCATGTGCACTTCAAGGATTGGGATATTGTGGATGATGCCCAAGAGGGCTACCGCCTGATGCGTGACGGAAAATATTACCGTGCCGCCCTTATCGGCGAAGGCAAAGTCGACAGCCGTGCCACATTGAAAACGCTGGAAGAGCTGGGCTATGACGGGTTTATCAATATTGAGTACGAAAACAACAAATATCCTGCTCACGAAGCAGTAAAAATGGCATTGGAGTATTTGAAAAAATGAAAGATTATAAAATAGGTATTCAGCTTTACAGTATCCGCGAAGCTCTCAAACAGGACTTCAAAGGTGTCTGCCGTGAGTTGGTCAAACTGGGCTGCGATGCAGTGGAACCGGCTTTTTACTTTGGCGAAATGGAACCGGCAGAACTGGCGGCATTTTTCAAAGAAGTTGGCTTGAAAGTTTGCGGTATCCACGGCCGGGCAGCGGATCTGGCGGATCCTGCCAGCCAGATCTATGACTACGCCGTGGCATTGAACTCGCCTTTTGTGACCACCAGCGTTTGCGGCGATCGCCTTAATAAAGCTGATTATCGTGATCACGAAGAAGAGTGTATCGGTATCTGCCGTGCCGCAGGGGAGGGCGCCGCCAAACGGGGCTTGCGTTTTACCTATCACAACCACGATCTGGAACTGAAAAAGTATGCCGACGGCTCCTGCGGTTTGGATAATGTATTTAAAAATACCGATCCGGCAAATGTGGGTTTTGAGCTGGATGTGTACTGGGTGAAAAAAGGCGGTCAGGATCCGGTATCGTACATCAAAAAACATGGCAGCCGCATCTGGCAGCTGCATATGAAAGATATGGCGGAAGATGGCTCAATTACCGAGCTTGGCAACGGCAATGTGGATTTGATGGGGTGTATCGAAGCTGCGGAAAATATTCCGGCAGAATGGCTCATTTACGAGCAGGATTACTCCAATATCGATCCCTTTGAAAGTGCGGTCATCAGTTTGACCCACTTGCGTAAATTGCTCAATAAGTAAATGAAAAAGCAGCGGCCCGGATGTTATAAAATATATTCCGGGCTGCTGAAGCTCAATGAAAGTGTGGTTTTTATAAAACAGTAAAAGCAGTAAATCTGCGTAAAAGGCGGGAGTGTTCGCCAGAAAGGGTTCCGTATGATGAAGATTGTAAGTTGTAACGCCGACCATGGTCGGGTGAAACAGGGTTTCACCCTGATAGAACTACTCGTAGTAATTGCCATTATTGCCATATTGGCGGCAATGCTTTTACCGGCGTTGTCGGC
>JAZSHD010000191.1:0-36514 GCA_045533055.1 Victivallaceae bacterium
ACTCCCAAACGTCCTGATCGCATTGCCTCTTTTCGGCAATATTGTATGTCTAATTCAGAAGAACGAAAATATCTTGCTGTTCAATATTCAACAGAACCACCGTTTTCATTCTTGGGCTTCTGCAAGTATCATATTAAACAACAAGCTTTGAAAAATGCCGCAAACAAAGTAGAAAATCAACAGCCTGAAACAAATGCCGCAAACAAAGTAGAAAATCAACAGCCTGAAACAAATGTAAAAAACAGTTTTGGGTCACAAATTTTGAATTATATTTTATTTAACCTATTTAAAGAAACCTATTTGGAGGCAATTAATCCGAACGCAGGTTATCCATATCCTAATCTCAGTAATTATTTGAAACATCGAAAAAAAGACAATCTAGCTAAATATGTGACTTGGCCCGATGATGAAGAAAAATACGATGCCAAAAGTAAGTTGGCTATCAACGATTTCAAAGCACTTATTATGCAATTTGGCTCCGACAAGCAACAATCCGGGTTGGCTCGAAACGAGGCTCATATTAGATTACTTACATCCATTTGGTATGGTATGCTTTATTTGAAAAGAGTACTTTTGCTTATAACTTTTGTGTGGGTGGCTGGTGTTTTGTTGCAAAAAAATATTCCGTCACGGATGTCTTTTATAATTTTTCATGATTTTTCTTATTCTCTTATTGTGGGGCTACTGACAATGATTACGGCAGTTTCTTGGATAAAGTCTGGCATAGAAAGTTCCTTGCACTATGTAAGAACAAGAGAAGTTGTTCTAATTCTCGAATCAGTATTTATCATTGACCATATGAATACAAACTATTCTTCTGCAGGAAAATGTTTGCAGAAAATCCTCAATGGCAAATCGGAGTAAAATTATGAAAAGAGAACAGCTAATTCAGAATAAAGATAGAAAATGATTGTGCTTGTTTCACGGTTGTTTGTGACAATAATATTAGTCCAAATTTTCACCCGGGGAATGCAATAATGTCATATCATCATTTAAAAATGCTCTATTGAAGCAAAACAACACCCCAGAAAGGAAATAAATATCATGGACATTTATGTAGCACCTACTCAAGTCGGAATTGAAACTGATGGCGGAATGTTTAATCCTTCCGTTTTTCAAGGGAATGAAAATTCCTGTGCAATTCACTCGCAGTACCATGTGTTGAGAGACTATGGTTATACTGGAACTGTGGAAGATCTCAAAGCTGAGGCTGAAGCTAATGGCTGGTATGATCCAGCCACGGGTACTTCTCCGGAGAATGTAGGAAAACTCCTTGAGGCTCATGGAGTTCCTTGCAATGTCTACGTTAATGCAAATGAATATAATCTCATTTCTGAACTTGCACAAGGGAAACGGGTTATTGTAGGTCTTGATTCCGGAGAAATCTGGGAAGGCGAAGGTGTTTTGCAAGATTTTTTGGAAAAAATCACTGGTGGTGGGGCAGATCATGCTGTGGTTGTCAGCGGAATTAATACTGCGGATCCTGACAATATAAAAGTCGTGTTGACTGATTCAGGAGCAGGTCACGCTGCAATCGAATACCCGTTGGATCAATTTATGGATGCTTGGAAAGATGGTGAATGCACCATGTGGGTTCCGCAAGATCCTCCGAAACCAGAATTCAATTTGGATAGACTTATAAACTTTGACTGGGGACGTGGCCATATCGCAAGTGTGGGGGATATATCTTATGAAGAGCTTGTCTCTCAGCAAAATACTTTTGACACGCTTCAAGTTACAGAAGGAGAATCGTGGTGGGAAGGAATCGTTGCATATTATGAAGAGCTTTTGGTGACCATTAATTGTTCGGCTGCGGGCGTCTCTGCTGTTGTCAGTACTACAGGAAGCGAGGCCGTGGTTGCTGCAGCCGATGTCAACGAAACAGCCGTGACAGATTGTATTGAACCAACTGAATGCATGGCTGATACGGTTGCTGTTACCGGAGAATCGGATTTGAATGAATGTGGTTGCGATGGTATGATTACTGAAAATTTGAATTCGGAAGTATCCTCAGACCAAGTCATTGAAGATGATGTAACAAGCGTGTTTGGTGATGGCGGACACAATGAATAAAGAAATTTGAATGTCAGGAGAAATTTCTGATGGCTGAACCAGTTTCAATGGCAACATTTTATATAATAAGTACATTGGTATCTGCTGGGCTGAATTTGTTCAACGGCAATAAACAGCGCAAGTTGTCTGAACAGGCAACTGCGCAGACAGTTGATGCTCAACGAAAAAATCTTGAGATACAGCTTGAACATCAAAAAAAGTTGCAGGAAAAGGGGTACAAAGAGCAGATTGCCAATCAACTTCGTGCTTATAATTTGACTAATGAATGGCCGCTTTCGACAGCTCCAACAGACATCGCTGCTCGAATTAACGCTTCAACAATAATGCCATTGTATTGTATTATTGCACCTGTTGCGGCAAGC
This sequence comes from Victivallaceae bacterium, assembly GCA_045533055.1. Taxonomy (GTDB): domain Bacteria; phylum Verrucomicrobiota; class Lentisphaeria; order Victivallales; family Victivallaceae; genus SIG78. The sequence goes on from JAZSHD010000191.1 coordinate 2,436, forward strand.
GGTGTCCAAAAGTCGTATGCGGATGTATGGACAAATTTAAGTAACTTTCTTGCAAGTGGCTTTTTTACTCGATTCGGTAACTGCCCCACTATCATACAGGGAAGTTACAAAGCTGGTTTTAGCTGTCGTCCCAATGTTGATATCCCCAATATTTGGGAAGGTTTGAAATCTGTACCTGTCCTTTATATGGCTCCTTATTCCAAGGAAGCTGAAGCCATTTTAGGTGTGACAATTGCAATGTGGGGAGGTGTTGATACTAAAACGCCTCCTGTTCCCAGAATATTTGAGTTTGATTTACATAAACTTATGATAGATGAAACACGAATTGTGACATATGATGTTAAAGCCGATTATGATCGTGGAATTGGTACATTTGAGGGTGCTTTGGCGGAGAATTATAAAATCTTTGAGTCGGAAAAAGAAATGCTCCAAAAAGGCATGAATTTCTACGATTTAGACAGAAAGCACGAGTTTTATAAAAAAATTAAAACGGTTCCTGCGGTTCGTTATGCCATGATGGATAAAATCACTCCGGTATTAACAACAATTTGCAGTGGACTAATTGATTCGCATTTCGTGTTGACATATGGCAATGATCCTTTGTTTCCACAGATGGTTAAGGAGCTGTGTGACGAAAAACAAGAGTATCCTGATTTACTCATAAGAGACTGTTCATCCATCGGAAAACCTCGGCTGCAGTTGGGCCAAGATTTTTTGAAATCCCTCTATACGGATTATTCTAGAGCAATTGCATACTGTATGGAACCCGTTGCAGGGGTAAAGAATATCAAGTATATTCAGGAAGCATTGCCTGGTTGTGGAGATTGTTTTGAAAAAGAGTTGGCAAATCGGTGGTTCCCCAATGATCTTGCACCGGAAAAATTTTCAAAAGAACAAATAAAAGTTTTGGATGATATTGCAGGTGTTCCTGGTATTAAAGATACAAGCTATTTTTCTGGCTTGCTTGATAAGCGGAAAGAATTACCTCCACCTGCGGTTCTGGAAGAAGATGCTTTTTCTCAAGCAAAAAAATTACTTACAGAACATCGCTATACAGAGGCAATTCCGCTGCTGGAAAAAGCTGCACCATTCAACCCTGTAGCAGCATACAATTTGGGTGCAGTTTACTTTAACGGGGATAATAATATTGAAATAAATTATAAAAAAGCATCTTTTTATTTTAAGAAAGCGGCGGAAGGAGGTGTTCTTAAAGCGTTTAGTTTATGGGCTAATAGTGAAAAGAAATGTGGGTGTTCTCACGAAGAATTTTGCAGAATATTAAAGAATGGTGTTGAAAATAATGATTCTGATTCTGCATGCTATTTAGCTATCGAATATATTACTAACAACAAGCATCATCAGGAGGCAGAAAGTCTTCTATTTTCTGCGGCAAATCAAGGTAATGAATGGGCAAAAGAAATTTTGCAACAAATAAATCAAAATCAAAACGAAGGAGAATTTCAGATGCGTGAAATTGAAAAAATGTCTCTGTGGGAAATGATAAAAAAAATTGTTGAAGGTACCATTGATGGTCGACTTTTCAGAAAACGTTGGAGACCTTCTATGGTTGAAAGATTATCTTATAGTGATTTAGTTGCTGCTGCACGTCAATATAAAGCTAAATATATTACTGCCCAAAGAGCTTTTTGCGTACTTCAGCTTTTGGAAGATGGAACATATCAGGTTTTACTGGCAATAAAAGATGGTCATGGCGTAATTATAAAAACTGACGATGAGGATATCATGGCGAATATCTTTATTGCAATGTCTATAGATGACAAATTATATTCGCTTCTCAATGGAAAAGCAACAGTAGATTTCGATATTTTACTGGACTAATGACATGCTCACTGGAATTATTGTTTTTGGAATAGGGTTACTACTTGGAGTTGTATTGCTGGGGCTTACAGAAATTTTAAGTGGCTCAGAAATATTATTGAATCGTGATGAAAATAAGACTAGAGGAGGTACAATATTCCTGCCGAGGAAAGAACTTGATATGTATCTAGAGGGGAAACCCCGTCTGGCACAACTCAAGAACAGTCTCGAAAGTAAAAACATGAAAGCTGCTTATATGCTTTTAGAAAATGGGCGAGTGGAGAGTTGTGAATTCGTAACAGAAGAATTAAGTGAAGAAGTAAATCCACGAGGATATTATCATTATCGTGGTGATGAAAAGTTAACATTAAGATAAATACAGGAGGAAACATGGATCCCATAACAATTATTGTCGGTATTGTAATTGCACTTGCCGTTATTGGAGCAATTAGTGTTCTGAATTTTACAATCAGAAGCATAGTAACTCCGATTGTAAAAAAAATATTAAGTACCGCTAAAGGAAAGGAAGCACACCTTTTACCCAAATCAGTAATACAAGAACTGATTATATCAATGAGGGAGCGTGGTAAAGATGGACAAAAAGCCGCAGCAAAACTATCTGATTCGCTCGCGGGGAAAAATGCTAGAGCAACTCTAATATGTGATGAAGAAGGAAATGTTCTGACTCTTTCAAATGTTGAAGCGTCTGATGAGAATGCTAATGAGTTTTCCGATCAAGTTGTCAAAATTCACCGCGATAGAAAAGTAGAAATATTTTGACTTTATCATAGCATTTTTTTTGAAGACAGATTCGTGATTATATTCCGATCTGTCTTTTTACCAAAAATCAAAGGCGGAATAACATGTTTAGCGTTAACTTTTTATCAAGATTATTTTCTAGATTCTTGGAACGAAGAGAAAATAATAGTTGGAATAGATTAGCAAAAGCTTATCCTGCGCTTAATAGCATTATAAAAGGCGCACCGAGGGAAACTGAATGCATTACCATGCTTCCTCATTGTGTAGCGCAAGAACTTGCAGATACAGCAAAAGACAAAGGAAATGATCGGCTGCAAAAAATGCTTAAATCCGGTTCTGCTGATACTCGAATTTGCCTGTATGCTGACAAAAAAGGTAATGTACTTAAAGTGTATATTCTAGCTGGAGAAATGATTTCTGAAATACCGCCGATAAAAGACCACCCTGATGGTATCGTTACTATTGAATTTGATGGTACAATAAGAGTTTATTAAGATTGGGGAAGAAGAAAATATGATGGATATATTATGGTGGGATCCACCAATAATACCTTGGGATCCAATAAAACCTGTAAAATTTGATATTGAACCCCAATGCACAATTCAAAGCTTCTTTAAGGCGGCACCTCTCGGTACAAAAAAAATTGTAGTCACAAATGAATTGCCCCATGAGTTAATCTGTGACACAGAAGTTGATGATAGGCATAGATTGAGCGTTGCAGTAAATGACAACGGTGTTGTGATTGGCTATGCCATATTTCCCATAAATGATTTAGTCCCCAACCTTCAGAAAATTTTACAAGAGAATTCAGATTATCTTGTTGAGATTAGTCATGAAGGAATTAAGATTTATGAAAAGGAGCTTGATTAACATGAGTCATGTTTCTGTGAAGTGTCTTTCCAAGTGCGATGTAAATACACGAGAATATTCAGATTGGCAACGTGCCATCTTTAAGGCATGTTGTCGTTATATGGACGAAACTCATTCTGAAAAATTTATTTTTCAAGTAAGCTGTACAGCAAATGACAGCAGAGAGAATACAGATAATTTTTCGCAAAATATAAAAAATAAAGAAGAAAACGACTCTGTTGATTTTGAATGGTGCAAACGTACTGGCGTAATACCTGTATTGTTGGTTGATCATGAAAAAAAAGAAAATAAACGTCAAGATCAATATATTGCTCAAGAACCTTTTTATAATTTCGAAAGATTGGTGATTCCGCAAACTTTGCGTGACAGCCTATCACACGCAATAAATCTTTTTCAATATCATGATCTGATATATAACACTTGGGGCTTAAAAGCTAATAGTCCTTTTCCTGTAGTCGCTTTGAATTTCTGGGGCCCTCCGGGCACTGGAAAAACATTGGCTGCTCACGCTATTGCATCAAAGCTTAAACGTAAAGTAATTTTGGCTAGCTACGCCCAAATTGAGAGTATGTATCATGGCGAAGGTCCTAAAAATGTTGAAGCCATTTTCAAAGCTGCTGAAGAACAAAATGCCCTGTTATTTATAGATGAAGCCGACTCATTACTCTCCAGACGTTTAACTGATGTCAAGCAAGGTTCTGAAAATGCAATCAACTCAATGAGGAGTCAAATACTTATTTGTCTTGAAAAATTTAACGGGATTGTTATTTTTGCGACCAACCTTGTGACAAATTACGACAAAGCATTTGAAAGCCGTGTTAGAAATATCGAGTTTAAATTGCCAGATTTTGAATGCCGAAAAGAAATTTGGAAGAATCATTTACCTGCAACATTTCCACAAGATCCTTCTTTAAGTATGGATGAGCTGGCAAAAATAGACGATATTTGCGGTCGTGAAATTCGCAATGCAGTACAGATGGTTGCGGAAAAAATGGCTGATGAGCAGTTACCATATGCTACTCTTGATATGCTTTCCAATGCAGTAAATTCTATAAAAGAATCCAGAATCAAAAGTTCTGAAATAAAAGCGAAAAAGGTGGAACTTACTGAATCTGAAAAGAATGATTTGACTGAGGCATTTAAAGATGTGCAAAAAAAATCCGAGTCTTTATGTAAACAATATGTAGAAAAGGATTGCAATGATACAAATTAATTCACGATTTTGCGGAGGGTGCGGGCTATGTATTGATGTATGTTCAGCCCATGCTATAAAAATCCAGAACAGAAAAGCTGTTGTGGATAATAATCTTTGCCGAAAATGTAAACAGTGTGTGCAAATTTGTGAAGCAGAAGCAATTCAATTTATCTCTCACCAGAGTTTTTATTTATCCCCAGGGATTAAAGTAAAGATAGACAGCATAATAGAGGAACAGTTGCTGGTTTCCTCTATTTCTCCATCTCAACGATTAGTTGAAGATTTAGGTGCTGATTCTTTGGATCAGGTTGAACTTGTTATGGCGTTCGAAGATGCATTCGGAATCAATATTCCTGACGAAAACGCACAGAATATTCGTACAGTGGGAGATATTTATAAGCTGGCTCAAAACTGGTGTAAGTCCGATGCTCCAAGCAATAATGGAATTAATGATAATTCAAATTCTGGAGACAGCATCAAGCCCAGCTCAAATAACAATACGACACAAAGACCTGACCGCAATGTTAACGGCAGTTCCAGTATCTCAAAAACAAAATCTGAAGGTATGAAAAAATCTTCGGGGAATATTAAAAATTCTAACAATGCTGGTAAAAAAAATAATGGCAACAACGGTAAATATTCTGTGTCGCCGGAGAATTCTTCTGTCAAAAAGAGTTTTTTAATGCATGTTTCTGATGTTTACGAACTGAAAGAGCAAAATAGTACAGTTGTAACTGGTCGCATTTCTTTAGGGAGAATTTCAGTGGGAGACACCGTCAAGGTTAACGGAAAATCGAAGAAAAATATAATCTCAACCATTGCCGGTATTGAAATGGCTGGAATGACAATACCTTATGCCCAAAAAGGCGATGAGGTTGGTCTACTGTTGTCCAATATAACAGAAAATGACATTCAAGCTGGTAGTCTTTTGTATTCTACTGAAAACAGGAGAACGACTCCTCTGCAGAATATTGCTTCTATGCAATCAGATGGTGAATGTTTTTCAATGGTTATTTATGATGTCTTTGATGCGAATGGATGTTGCGTGTTGGGAATTATTGAAGAAGGGAAAGTATCTGTTGGAGATACCGTAAAAACGACCGGAGGGACGAAAAAAACTGTTTGTGCGCTTGTTGAATCTATTGAAAATGTTGATCTTGAAACAGTTAAATGTGCGCATAAAGGGGATATGGTGGGGTTAAAACTCTCAGGTGTTGCAATATGGGATATTCAGAAGGGGCAAATTCTATACAATGGAGAATCTTGTCATATGGCAGAGCAAGAATCTGAATCAGAAGAGCCTCTTTACAAATTGTCTTCCAATTATTCTGTGTGGGGCAATACAAATATTTCGATAGCGTCAAAAAGTAAGTAAAAAATAAAATCACTACCGTCCGATAAAAAATTACCGGACAGCAGTAAACTAAATTTAAGAAAGGTGCTGTTTTATGAACACTAAACAGATAAAAGGTAAAATTGAAAACTTACCTTCTGATGGGAAAACTTCTATGGAGTTTCTTGTTAAACATCTCACTTTATTGTCTGGTTACAATAAGGTAAGTACAGATTATATTTCAGACGCTGACGGGAATCTTGGGCGTTCAGTTAAATTATTCAAGAATGATATTGCTTACTTGGTAAAAATAATCAATAAGAATTCATATCTTGAATATTCTATTGGTGTAACAGAGGAATCTCAAAAGGGCAATGCAAAGATGGATGCGGTACGCGAGATTAAAACACTTATCAGCCCCATTTGGGGGATGGCAAGTGCTGTTACTTCTCCAGGTTCGCTTGAACTGGATATACTTGAAAACTCTATAAAAAAATTCTTTAAAAGTTAAATTTATATAAACTGTGCATGAGACTGGCAAGCAATAATTTGACAAAACGGATGCGGATGGGAAAACTAAAGCGTGAAACATGAAAATTGCTGTAGGAAACATTGACGATTTTAAAAGCTTGATCTGTAAGATTGCAACTGGTTTGCGGAATGATAAGTTTGAGATAAAAATGCATTTGTCTGAACGCAAAAATTATATTGTTGCTAAAAGATTCGTGCGAAGTAAAATCCATTTTCATTACAGCAACCATATGATGCAAACAGAAGTCGATCAGGAAAATATTCTTTGGCGTGCATTGTACTTTAAAATTATGAGCCATCTGGATAATGATGGACGTTCATTTGAATTTTTTGATACTTTAATGTTGACCGCAGAGCTGCGAAAAAAAGATTATGAGGCAATTGTGGAAATTGTAACACATTGCTGTGCCCAAACGGAAACGGAAGTTAAATGACAACCGACTATAAACAATTGGCTAAAGAACATGCGGAGATTGCCAAAGATCTTTTGCGGGCAGATTCTATCCGCTGGAATGAGTTTTTTTCTATTCTCGGTGGAGTTTCCGGTAAAGGCGGATATCTTATTCAGCATTATGAACGCAGACTTTGTGAAGATTGTCAAGGTTCTTCGGTTGAAGATTTTTGTCAGTTTTTGCAGCAGTATTTACAGCAGCACAACAACTATGTTTTGACTGTGTTTTGCGGTATTGATCAGCACTTCTTTCAGGATTACTTCACTACTGTCTTGAAGGATGTTTACCGGCAGTTTTTTGACAAGTATGGTGATGAATTAAAAAAAGAGAACTTGAAGCGGGCCAAAAAAGGTTTACCGCCCTTAACGGAAATTCCGTTGGATGATCGGGATGAAGATCACGATCCGCAGGAAACTATTTCAAAATCTTCCGAGGATTCAAACTCCGGAACGAAACTTGACAAGGACATTCACCCCAATATCCTTTATTTTGCACAGCATCCGATTGAAGTATGGAAGAATAACCAGAAGGATTTTCTCACCCTTTGGATGGCTTATGTCTTAAAGTATGACTACGATTATATTGCCCATGCTCTGAATTTCCCCAAGGCCAATGCTGTCGCTGCCCGTATCCGGAATTTCAAAAATAAAGAGTTGTCATATTCTGCTGACGGGGCTTCAGATTCAAAAATGCTCAATGAATGGCTCGACCACTATTTGACTTTGCAGTTCGTAACCAAATCACCCAGTTTGTTTTTAACTCTTTATTTGCCTTTTGATTGCACCGAACCTGATGAAAAATATATCCGGTTGGAGCTGCGTTTTGCCGATGGAAAACATGTTCGCCACGCCGGAGTCAAGTTCGGAAATATTATTTCGGAAATAAAAGATGGCTGGGGCGAGCTTAAACTTTCCGATTTTCATACCGTCATTGACAAAAAAATAGGCTGTATAAAGATCATTGGAAATAAGAAAGAATTTGAAGCATTCCCCATTTATCAACCGGAACAATTTGTAAATGTTTTAATGGATGAACTCTTTCAAAAATGGAGTTCATCTTCCTCTGATTCTGCAAGATTTATTGCCGATTTCGGTACAGGCTTGGCATGGCTGCTGAATCGAAACATGGATTATGAACGCTATGGGGCTCCCGGAAAATTCAATTATGATGATCTGGATGTTGTGCCGCAAGAAGCCTTGTGTCTTTTCGGAACAAATCATCAATGCGATAATGGAGTTCTGCCGCAGCACGGTTTTATATTACCGCTGGAGTGGCGTTTTCATCCGGAATATGCCAATCCTTTCAGTTCTCTGCTGCCCCAGCCGATCATTGACTTGGCAAAAAAGATCGCAGAACAGCAGAAGGTTGATTACGGCTGGGGATTACATCCATCGTTTCGCTTTTTTCATGATCAAATCGATTTTTCTCAATTGACAATCCTTGGCAGTACGGATGAAGCCGTGGCATCCGCCTATCTTTCGTTGTCAGTATCTTTGACTTTGGCGGTGAAAGAGTATGCTGTTCCTAAACAAATCTTTGCTTCTGCTCAATATGATTGGCAGACCGATTCGCTGCAAAAGATAAATCTGCTTGATCATAAATTACATATTGCTTCGGACTGGACCGCAGACAAATTTTTTGTCGCCAGCAGTCAAAAAGAAGAAGCAAAAGAAATTATTGCGGCAGAAAAATTTAATTTTGAGGCAGTTGGATGTGATTTGGCAACGCAAATAGCATTTCATCATCTTGAGTCTTTGCGACCAGTCAAATCCTCCCCGTTAAAAACAGTTGCCGATCCGGATCAGAAATTTCACCGTCCCGAATTGGCGACAAAACTTTCTGCTCTTACAAATGCTTCCTGGGATAAAAAAGAAAAGAATTCTGACGGAGAAGAAGTCTCTCTTCCGCCTAAACGCAACAGTTTTGTTATCCTTTCCGGCAATCCCGGTATGGGGAAGAGTATTTTAATGTCTGATATTTATCAGCAGTTTCAAAAGAACCATACAGTTTGGGCTTTTGCCTGCAATGCCGGTGATAAAAATTGTGTGGAAAATTTTATTAAGTCAATAGCTTACCAAATAGCCGCTGCTTCACCGGAATTTGCTGCGATTGTATTAAATAATCTTTTGGAGATGCGCTCCGATGCCGCCTTTGAAGAGATGTATCAAAAGTTGGTGTATGAGCCTTTGATTGCCACTGCTGACAGAAATATGAGTCACCGCTATTATATATTAGTGGATGGATTGGATGAAGAGGCTTCAGGGAAAATTTGTGATTTACTGACGGATGATACAATGCAGTTTCCTGCCAATTATGCGGTGGTTGTTTCCACCCGCCCAATTTCCACATTATTGACAAAATTGAAGACAAAAGCTACTGGAATCCTTGATCTGGGAGCGAAGGAGTTTTCCCCGGCGTGTGCAAAAGATCTGAAGTCATTTATCCGCTACTATGTGAATCATAATGAAGATGTGAGAAGCTGCTGGCTGAATGCCGGATACAATGATGACGAACTGGTTGAAAAAATCAGCCAAAAGGACAAATCTTTTCTCTATGCACAATATGTCTTGCAGGGAGTTGCTGACGGCATGTATGATTTTGACCAGTTGGATCAGGAGTTGCCGGCAGGTTTGACCGCTTTTTATCAAAAGAGTTTTGAATACCGGTTTGACGATCAGACAAAATATGACGCAGTCCGTCCTCTCCTGAAACTGTTGCTGGAAAAAGGCTCTGTTTCCGTTGAAGATGCTTCTCAACAGATCCCGCTGGTTGGCAGATCGGTAAAGCTTTTGCAAGGTTACTGTGTGGTAAGCAACAATATTCTTTCTTTGAGCGATGCCTCATTGCGGGAATGGTTGCAAAACAGTATGCTTAACCCTGATTTTGCAATTTTTTGATGAAAGAAGGTGTTTTTATGTCATACTGCAAAAAAAAATGCTCCAATAGGGCCAGATAACAACCCTAACTAAAGGAGCAAAAAATGAATAACAGTTATCATGATGTTACAAGCAAGATCGAAAAAATGCGGGAACTCGGTGTGGAACCGGACAACAGTGTGATTGAAGCTTTGCGGGAAATCAATACTCCGCATTACAAAGCCGCTTTTGTCGGAAAGTTCCAGGTCGGAAAAACTCACATCATCAACAAGATTTTTCTCAATGATGAAAACCTTCTTGCGGAAGGCATCGGACTTTGCAAAACCGCTGTGACCGTTGAAATCAATCATGGCGACAATAAGCAGTTCAGCTATTGCAATGGTAATCAGATCGACGTTGTGACCAATCCCGGCTGTGAAACGATCTCCAAAGTGACGGCGGCGACTGATGATGAGGAACGGCAGGAACTTTTCTGCAATGTGGAAAATGCAGTATTGAGCTATCCCAATGAGCTCTTGCAGAATGTCAGTATTTACGATACTCCCGGAATCGATGACCCCAACGAAGAGTTGCTGCGGGAAACTACTTATAAATTGCTGCCGACCGTGGATATGGCGGTTATGGTGGTTGCCCCCAAGGCACTTTCGCAGGTCGAATTGCGTTTCCTGCAGAAAAAAGTATTCAGCTGCGGTATCAGTAATTTCATGATCGTTGTCTCTTGCAAACCGACGGATAATTGCAGTGAAGAGGATGAAGTCGAATTGCTTGAATATATCCAGAATCAGCTGCGTTCCATCGGTAGAGCGGATATTCCGGTTTATTTTTATCGGGAAGATGAGGACGGCAAACCGCTTGCCGGAGAAAAAAATCTGGCTGAAGTAATTGTGGAAAATGCCAAACGTTTTACGCTTGACAACCGCTGCAATAAACTTCACAAAGCAATGTCCGCACAGTTGTATAACGAAATTGAACGGCTTAAAATCGAAAGCAGTGTACACGGAAAGACGCAGGCTGAACTTATCCAAATGCGGAGCGAAGCGATTCAGGCGTTGAATGAATTGGGGCAGGAAATCTTTGAACTGCAAAATGAATTCAATATCCGTCTTTCGCAACAGGGAACCATTTGTGTTCACGGTTTTGAAGCCGATCTCAAAGCCGCACAGGAAAAATTTATCGCCCGTTTGAAAGAGGCTGACGGTCTGGGCGAAGCTCAGGATATTCTGAATAAGGCAGACAGTGATTTTCAGCAGGAAGTGGAAGACATTATTGTGACAAGGATGCATGGCTTTTATGACGCCGCCAACAAACTTGTCAACGAAATGAAAGGCGATCTGAAAAAACGCTGGAAAGAATCTCCCTGTTCGGCAATGATCCGGGAAATTGATGGCGGCAGAGTGCAGAAGTGGAACAGTACGCTGGTTACTTTCGGTGATTACTTCTTGAGTGGATTGCTGCTGCCGGGAACATTTTTCCTCTCCATCGGATTGCGTTTTATCCTCGGGAAGATTCCTGGCGTCAAAAATCTCATGCCTTCCAATTTGGTCAAAGGCTATATGGTTGGCGTTGCAGAAGACTCTCTTGCGAAACAGCTGCCGCATCTGATTTCCGAATTTGGAGAGCATGTTGCCAATGAGCAGAAAAAAATCGGCGATTTCATTGCCGAAGCAAACCGGAAAGAAATGGATCGTCAGAAAAGCCTGCTTGATGCAATTGCAGACAAAGAATATAAAGCCGATGCGGAATTTGATGCAGAGGCGGTTCGCAAAAAATTCAATGAGCTTGGCTTGCTGTTGGAACAGCTTGCCTGAGTATAGGAGAATAATATGGATATCAGAGAATACGATAATAAACGCAACGAATTGGTCAGTTTTGTTGACAAGGCGTTGCAGCTGAAATGTAATCTACCGGAGCGGATCAAAGACAGTTTGAACGCTATCCGCAGTAAGGTTTATGAAAATCAGTTCCGTATTGTTCTGATATCCGAATTTGAATGTGGGAAATCCACCACGTTCAATGCGATCTGCGGCGGGGCTGAAATCAGCCCCCGTGGTCGCATGCTGCGAACCAGCGGTACTGTGATTTCTGCACAAAACACCTTGGATACCCCAAAAGCCAAGTTAGCCAATGTGATTTGGCGCAGTGACCGGGAATTGCTGCTTTGTTTTGTAAAGCACTTGCTTTTGCAACTGAAAGAACTGGATGACAAACGTTTTACCGGATGCAGCAATGCAGAACAGCTGTGTGACAAATTAAGACTGCCCAGAGATATTGAACTTATAAAGCAGGCAATCAAAAAACATATTCAAACTTTTGGCAGCCGTCCCATCCCAACGGAGGAGGAAGAGGCGTTGCGGATCGCATTGTTGATCTGTGAATTTTATGACAGCACCGTGCTTAATCAAATGAAGCAAATGCCTCATATCGGGGCAGTCGATGTGGAAAGAATAGTTCGTTTTCCCGAAGACTGGATAAAATTCGATCCGAAAAAAGCCGGGATCCCCTTCATCGCTGAAGAATGTATTTTCTTGTTCATCAAAGAGGTGAAACTCTATATCCCATCCGAAAGTTTAAGACGTTCCGGCAGTGTCTTGGTAGATTGTCCAGGACTTTCCGCCAGCGATTATGATACGAAAGTTACGTTTGATATTTTGGAAAATGCCGATGCGATTTGGATACTTTATAAAGATAAAGGCATGGGCCAGGAAGATCTCAAATACACCAGACAGCTGCTTCAGCTGAAAAACAAGCATATCTTTTTTACCGTAAATGCCAGGGAAACTTCTGTTGAAAATGTAACTGCTGCAATCATTCCCAACCATATTCTGAACCTTAAAAAAGCCGGGTGTGAACTTAAAAAAGAAGATTTCCATGTGTATAACGCTTTGTTGGCACTGTTGGCTTTGCAGGCAGAAAAGGTGATAGATGACTCTTTAGATTCGCATACGGAACAGGCTGTAAGAAGTCAAGCTGATTCAAAGCAGCAAGACAAATCTATTGATAAAATCATCAAATCAATGGTAAAAGGAAGACTTTTGAATTCCTATGGTTTCTCTGATGATGATCTGGAAGATATGAATTTTGATCTTTATGCCAAAGATAAAAGCGGAATCAAATTCATCCGGGAACTTTGCGGCTTGGATAAAATCGTTGAGCAAATGGAAAATTCTGTTATCGGGCAGAAAGCAAAATCTATTCTGATCGACAATGGAGCGGAAAAGGTAATAGAGTTGCTCAAGCAAGTGGAAGGTGATTTGCTGGTTTTGGAACAGACCGCCTCGGACGATCAGAGCAAAGTTGAGGCGGAATTGGCAACAGCTCAAGCGGAATTGGAAAAATTTGAAACATTCTGCAAAAGTGAATTGAATGTTCTGAATAACTCGCAAATCGATCACAGTCTGGCTCTTGATTACTGGAAGAGTGTTATTGTTGACAGCATTGATGAAGTTGCAGAAAAAGCCGCAGAACGGATCTCCAAAGTAAATCTTAACGAAATCCGTCAGGAATTGAACGAACAGATCGTCAACGAGGCATTTTCGGAAGTCGTTTTGCCCAAAGCAAGCAACTGGCTGGAAGAGATACGGGAAGGTAATAATTCAGCATTCAATGCATTGATGGATGATAAAATCAAAGCAATTATCCGGAATACCCAGCGGGAATGGGAAATTTTATTGGATAATCAGCCGATCCTTGCCGGTCTGCCGGTTCCGACGCCGATCGTTGGGACAGATGTTATGGCAACCGACTTTGTCGATTCTGTTATTGCTAAAACTCCCGGTGTGAGTAAAGATGTCTGGACCGGAGCCGCAACTGGTACAGGGGTTGGCTTGCTGATTGGCAGTTTTGTATTTCCGGTTATTGGTACTGCAGTTGGCGGATTTGTCGGCGGTCTTATCGGTGCTGCGATAGGCGATGGTGTTGGAACAAACAAACGGGAAAATTTTATTAAAGAAGAGTTGATCAAAGAGTTGACGAAAAATATCGGTTTGGGAAATATAAACGAAACAGATACCGAACGCTCTTGTTTGGCAAAACAGGAAAAGCGTATCAAAACGTTGCGTCTGGGCATCATATCCGCTTTTGAATCTGCCTTTGATGATACCCGCAGTGCCTTTGAAGACCGTCAGGCGGAAGCCTTAAAAATGTGTGCCATGGCTGAAGAACAGCGTGCAGCTCTCGTTGCCCGGCATACCGAAGTTCGGACAAAACAAATCGAACCATTGAGAAGAAATATCGAACTTTTTAAAAGAAGATTGGGAATATTAGAATGAAGAAATATATGCCATATCCCAACATACTGATTGCGAGAGAGGTTAGTTTTGTAACATGGGAATTAATTGATAATTTGCCATATCTTTTTATGAATAGAGGAAAATAAGAATGCCAATAACTGAAGAAAAGTATTACGTTTTTCTTTCTTATTCTCATAGAGATGCCGAAAAATATGGTCGAGACCACATTAATAATATAAAGGACAAAATAGAAGAGTGTTTATCACAAATTCCAAATCTAAAAGAGAAACCTTGTGTGTTTCTTGATGCAGAAGCCTTAAGCTGGGGGGATACTTGGAATAGCAAAATTATAGAGAAACTTAACGAATGTAAACTTTTTATATGTTTATACTCTGAAAACTATCGCAAGTCTGAATACTGCAAAAAAGAACGATTGTGGTGGGCATACAAAGAGGTACGGACAGGAAGAATCCGTAGTAGCATTTTACCTATTTATTATATCAAATTGGATTGTGACCCGCATGCTGAGGACGCGCCAGAAGAGATTAAGGAGATTTTCTCTCTTCAACTGCTCGATGACAGACGAGCATGGGTCGAAATCAATAATTCTGAATTAGAAGAACATTTTTTTCCGAAGCTCTGTAAAAAAGTTTTGGAAAAATTAGATGCAGGCTTGAACTCAAAAAAAAGTTTTTGTTCTGTTCGTCCTGTTGTCAGTATGAATTTTGTTGGAAGAAATAAAGAACTTCGGGAAATATGGGACTTGTGTCGAAACAATAGGATCCCTGTTATTCATGCCGCTGGTGGTGTTGGTAAAACAGAATTGGCTGTGGCTTTTGCCTGTGGACATGGCGAACACTATATGGGCGGTCGTTTTATGATTCCGATGGAAGGTGTGAATAACTGGGGCAAAGCCTTCAAGAAAATGATTGAAGCAGAGGGAATGACAGCTGAAGGTAGGATTATTCCTGTGTGGGAAGCTCTCAACTTGCCGAAGGAACTCAAAGAAAAAACTCTAAATGAAATTCATAAGACTGTTTGGGAAAAATTGAAAGAGAAGGCACAGAAGGAGGTAGAGGGAAAAAGCCAGAGGATATTGATATTATTAGATAATGTTGATAATCCAGAAATGTTATCGCAAAAACAAATATTGTGTTTAACTTCTGGGATAGGACGGATTCCAGACGGAATTGAAATAATTGCAACAACTCGAGTTGAATACAAATTTGGCCAAAATGATAATGCCGTAAATTATGAAATTGATACATTAGATGAAAAATCAGCTGTTACAATGTTTGGCAACATTTGCGGCAATGCTATTCCCTGTTTGCAATACCCTCCTCCTAATGATGATCAATCTTCCCCGTTTGATTTAATTGCAGAAAATAAAGCTGAATATAGTGCGATGTGCAAAATTGTTCGGTTGTTGCAATACCATCCATGGTCATTGGAAATCGTTGCCGGATATATGTGTCAGCATTATAATGATTACAATACTTATAAGTGTGGGGAAGTAAAGAAGTTCGGTTTTCAAAAGAAATTTGCGGAATTGCAAAAAGATTTTCAAATTTATGAGCATAAAGATTTGTCATCATGGCGCAATGTTAATTCTGTGACAAAATTACTGGCACCGACGGTAGCCAAGTTAAAAGAACATCCTGCTGTATTTGAAATAGCATGTGTGGCCGCACACCTGCCTCCTGATTGTATTCCTAATTTTATATTGCAACGATATTGGAATACATATTGGGCAAATGAAACATCTGGACTCAAGATCTCTTTCGCAAAAGTCCTGAATGTTTTACAAAAATATCACATTATTCGCGAAGAAAAAAATTTTTATAAGATGCACCGATTAACTGCATTAGAACTTAAAAAAATCTCTAAAAGTTCAACTGGTAAAACACGCATTGAGGAAAATTTGCGTAAAACATTGCTTTTTGTAAATAATGAAGAATGGATAAATGCAATTACTCATACACCTGATTTATTTCATGAAGATTTCCTTGATAACTTTACCATAATGGATTTGGCGAAAATATCCCATTATCGGCCTGATGTTCTTAATCTTATAAATATCAATCATATACAGAGATATTTACTGCCAAATGTATTAAAAGAACAACCCAGAATTACCGAATCATTTGTTGAAACAGTAATTTTTACTGGAGCAGAATATATCGATTTAATCTTTTATAACCCCAAATTCATTGATAACAAGAAACTAACATATGATTTTTTATCAACAGAAAATTGGGTTAAATTACTTTCTGGCAATCCAGATTTCCCTTCAGATAACTGCCCATGGGAAAATTTTTCTTCAGTACTATGGAGTAAACTTTTGAGTGAACAACCTCGGTTTGCAAAAAAATGCGACAAATGGGGGGAGTTTAATGGGGTGGATTGGAGTGAACTTTTGAGTGAACAACCTCAGTTTGCAAAAAAATGCGACAAATGGGAGGAGTTAGATGGAAATAATTGGAGTTGGCTTTTACGTAAACAACCCAGTTTCGCAAAGATGTGCGATAAATGGAGTGAGTTTGATGGTGGGAATTGGAGTTCTCTTTTGAGTAAGCAACCTCAGTTCGCAAAGATGTGCGACATATGGAGTGAATTTGATGGGGATAATTGGAGTCGGCTTTTATGTGAACAACCTCAGTTTGCAAAAAAATGCGACAAATGGGAGGAGTTTAATGGGGTGGATTGGAGTCGGCTTTTGTGTAAACAGTCGCAATTTGCTGACAAATGCGACTGGGAAAAATTAGAAACTATTTTTTGTATACTTATTTTGGAAAAATGCCCAGACTTGGCTGAAAAATGTAAAAAATGGGAAAGTTTTGGAGGATTGCTATGGAGTCGGCTTTTATGTGAACAGCCTCAGTTTGCAAAAAAATGCGACAAATGGGAGGAGTTTGATGAGGATAATTGGAGTGTACTTTTGTGTAAACAGCCACAATTTGCTGAAAAGTGCGACTGGAAAAAAATAAGCAACAGTGTTTGTAGAAAACTTTTTCAGCATCAACCAACATTGGTTGAGACTTATTTGCAAACTAATCCAGTTAATTATGCTGTAATTAAATTTTTTCCAGAGCTAGCACAACGTTTTACCTGGGAGACACAAACGCTTGATGATTGGGTGAATATTTTAATTGACCACCCGTCTTTCGAAAAATATTTTTGTCAATACCATTTGTGGGAAGATTTTAGTGGCAAACATTGGGGAAAGCTATTGCGTGATAGACCTCAATTTGTAAACCTGTGCGACTGGGAAAAATTAGATAGTGATGATTGGAAAGAGATTATTGTGGCTTTTCCCCAATGGGGAGATTCAGATTCTCATAAATGTCAATATGAATCTCTTGATTGGAGTATACTGCTAAATGACCACCCATTTTTAATAACTAAATATCCAGGAGGACTTTTGAGTGGAGAAGAATGGGTTCATTTATTAGCAAAGTATCCTCAATGGAGTAGTAAGACCGAATGGGAAACATTCAATCGTCAGGATTGGGAGTCGCTAAATTTCATACAGCCAAACCTAGTGCAGCATTTTGCAACTCCTGAGAATTTTGGTGGAAGCTGTTGGTGTGATTTATTATTAGCCTCCGATTGTTCTGCTTGGGAAGATTTGTATGATTGGCAGAAACTTATCCCAGGAAATTGGGAATATTTATTTTGGTGCAATTTATTATTAGCTACCGATAGTTTTGCTTGGGAAGATTTGTGTGATTGGCAGAAGCTTACTCCAGATAATTGGGGATACTTGTTGAGACATACTGTTAAATACAGAAAAGAGTTTGAAAAATATTGTGGATGGGAAAATTTGCATGGAAAAGATTGGTACATTATCTTGAGTAAACAACCTCAACTTGCTGATAAATGCAATAAATGGGGGGAATTTGATGAGGATAATTGGGGCTGGCTTTTGAGTAAACAACCTCAATTTTTTGACAAATGCAACAAATGGGAAGAGTTTGACGGGGATATTTGGAGTCGGCTTTTGAGTGAACAACCTCAATTTGCTGACAAATGCAACAAATGGGAAGAGTTTGACGGAGATATTTGGAGTCGGCTTTTGAGTGAACAACCTAATTTTGCAAAATATTGCGATTGGAAAAAACTGGACGGAGATAGTTGGAATTGGCTTTTGATTTGGCAACCTCAGTTTGCAGAATATCGTGATCAAACAAAATTAGATGATAGCGATCCGGAATGCTAAATGTGGTTAAAGATATTTATGCGGAAATCCATAATCATATCTTACAGTCAATTATTTCAGATAAGGAACAAAACATTATGAAAGAAACTTTGCCAGTTTTTAATCTCCAGCAGGAGTATATTTTACGGCTTTTGATGAGTGAGTTTATGCAAAAGCGGGATCAGGAAAGCCTTATTGCTGTATTGTTATGTCTGCGGGACAGTTATGTGTGGATCCCCTGTACCGCAAAAATGGGAAAACTGGATGAAGAAAAAATTCTTTCGGGGAATGTAACTGCTGGAAGTACATTTTCTTTAAGCGAAGATATGAGATTGGAGCCGGATATATTTCAGGATTCATGGGCAGGTGAAGATGTTTTCTATTTACCAGTGTTTTCCAATGTTGAACAGATGGGCGAAGAATATGGCAGCCATTTTTCCAAAATTGAAAAACCTTTCCTTGAAGCGATGAATATGGCAGTGGCCAATGAGAAAGTTAAGGGTATTATAGTAGATGCATTTACGATCCAGATGGAAATTCCCAAAGAATTGTTTGAAGTCATAGCCGAATTACCGGATAAAACAAAGCGTAAAGTCTGAATAGTTTTTTTTTGACAACAGGACAAGGTTGGGGCTGTCATTTTTTGACTCTCAAAGTCTCTCATATAGCAAAGCTCATGGAGGAATACTTATGAAATCTATTTTTGAGAGGCTTTTGAAACATTGCGTAGAAGTTTATTCCGGCAAGACCGGGCGGAATGGGATGCCGTACATTTTGCATCCTTTGGAAGTGATGAACAAGGTTGAATCGCTTCCAGGAAAAATCGTGGCGTTGACTCATGATTATGGTGAATTCCGGAATGTATTTGAACTTGAAACTATCGGCGTACCGGAAGTGTTGCTTGATAAAATCAAACGGCTCGCTAAAACATTTCCGGATGATGTTCCGGAAGATGATCACCGTTATTGTGACTACATCTGGAATTTGCTGGCTGATCCAGTTTGCCGCAAGGTGAAATATGCCGATTTGTTGGTGAATGACGGTTATGAAGATTCTCCCGCCGGAGATGGACGGCGGTTTACCGGACAATATCCCCGTGCAATGGCGTTGCTTGCGGATGCAGTTGAAGGTAAAATCTATTTCAACAGCAGGACGCCTTATTTTGATATCTTCTCCAATTTCTATAACGAACCTTTGAAAATAGAGGGCGAAATCTGGAAAACAGGGGAGCATTTTTATCAGGCTGCCAAGTTTGCAAAGAATGGGTTGCAGGAAGATGCAAATATTTACCGTCTTATTGTTGAAGCCGAAACTCCGGGAACGGCTAAAAAACTTGCCGATGAATATTTCAGCGAGGAAAACAAACTGCGCACTCATCAGGCATTGCGGACTTTTGTGGCTATGAGTCAGATGCTTACGGTTAAATTTGCTCCCGGCACTTTTGTCCGCAAGCGTTTGATGCAAACTGGCGATTTAGAGTTGATACATCTTTCCGGCAGTGATTTTTTCTGGGGGCAGAATCGTAAAGGCGAAGGGCAGAATATTCTCGGTAAAGCGTTGATGCAGATGCGTGACAGCGGCAGTGATTGTTCTTTCGACTTGTATCCCATCCGGACTTTCGAAATCACTCATCCGGGAAAAACGACATTGCGAGTTGTTGCAGATAATAAAGAATAAAAATAACCGATAATAAGGAATAAAAGGAATATGACTCAAAATTTAAAAATACCTGAAGTAACTATTGATGAAGCAAAAATGATCATCAAAGCTCTTGCTTCAACTCAAAGTGTTCTGCTGCTTTCGCCTCCGGGCGTTGGCAAATCAGATCTGGTGCAGCAAGTTGCCGCTGAAAACGGTTTGGAATGTAAATCTCTGCTTGGTACGCAGATCGCTCCGGAAGATGTCAGCGGAATTCCAAGAATTATCGGCGAACGCTCCGTCTTTTGTCCGCCCCGGGTACTTCTGCCGGAAAAGGATGAAAAGTTCTGTTTGTTTCTGGATGAGTTGCCCGCCTGTACTCCCGATATTCAGAAGGCATTTTATTCTCTGCTTCTGGAACGGCGGGTCGGGGAATATAAGCTTCCGGAAGGAACTTGGGTCGTTGCCGCAGGGAATCGGGCGGAAGATAACGCTCTGGTCAAAAGTATGTCGGCAGCATTGGTCAACCGGGTAACGATCCTGCGGATCAAGGTTGATTATCAGCTGTGGCTCAACTGGGCAAAAAAACATGGTGTCCGCAACGAAATTACAGATTTTATTGCCTCAAATCCTGAAGCTCTCCAGCGGGCTCCCACAATGAAATCTGCTCCATTTTCCACCCCGCGGTCGTGGACAACTCTTTCGGGAGCAATGACCCGACTGGAAAAGGCAGGCAAATTGACTGACCGGATAAAAACCGCTCTACTTTACGGCAGTGTTTCCTGTGGGGATGCGAATATGTTTCTGAAACAAAATTCTTCTTCATGGAACACGGCAACTCTTACAATTTCTGAAGCAAAAGCAGTTGTTACAGAATTGGCTGAGCAGTACAGCGTTATTTTGCTTTCTGCTCCCGGTGTGGGAAAGTCAGAAGCGATCCGGCAATGTGCGGAAGCTACCAATCTGGAATGTAAATCACTTCTTGGTACTCAAATCGCTCCGGAAGATGTCAGCGGGATCCCCCGGATCATCGGGGAACGGTCGGTCTTTTGTCCGCCCCGGGTGCTTCTGCCGGAAAAAGATGAAAAGTTCTGTTTGTTTCTGGATGAGTTGCCCGCCTGTACTCCTGATATTCAAAAGGCATTTTATTCTCTGCTGCTGGAACGGCGGGTCGGGGAATATAAACTTCCCAAGGGGACTTGGGTCGTTGCTGCAGGGAACCGGGCGGAAGATCAGGCTCTGGTAAAGGAGGTTTCTTCCGCTTTGATCAACCGCCTGATCATGCTTAATCTTGAAGTGGATGTCGAGGAGTGGCTTCAATGGGCAAAAACAAATCATATACGGCAGGATGTTATTTCTTATATCCAATATTGCCGGGAAGGTTTACAGAGAACGATCCCCGGAGTGATCGCTCCATTTTCCACCCCGCGCGCCTGGGCAAATCTTTCACGGGCGATTGATTTGCTGGAAGACAGTCAGGGAGGCAAAGCGGATTATCATTTGGTTGAAGCTCTTGCTTATGGCAATCTTTCCCCACAGGATGCAGCCGTTTTTATTGATTTCTGTATGTTCAATCTGGAAGACATTGATAATCCCCTTGAATATATATACCATCCTGAAAAAATAAATTACAGTAACGAGGACCGGGCAGTAATGACTCATTATTATGTGATGCAAAGTATCCGTAATGCAGCGGTATTCCGTTCCAGTACATGGTATAAGCCCATACGGGAGATTCCGCAGAAATATTTTATACCCTTCTTCAAGCGTCTTACACCGGAAGATTGCAATGTGCTGCTGGTTGATGCGGTATATGATTGGAAGAATATTGCCGGTGAAGATTTTATTGTAAAGATTTTACAGCAATTGACCGGGATAAAATAATGGAAAAGCGTTTGAAGTTTGCATTGCAGATATTGAGGCTCTGCTGTCCGCATTTTACCCACCTGCTTTCTGTGTGTGACATCCGGTTTGACAGCCGGATCAAAACTGCCGGAATTTTTCCATCCGGTATTGTTGTGCTTTCTCCAGAGTATTGTGCGACGCTTTCCGTTCCGGGTATTGCCTATGTCATCGGGCATGAACTGTATCATTTTCAATACAGGATTTTTGACCGTATCACAGATAAAAAACAACATTATCTTGCCAATGTAGCTCACGATATCATTGTGAATAACAAGATGGATCTGCACTTCCTGCATAATGGGATGGAAAATCAAACCCCGCCGGGGCTTTTCCGTTGGATGGATTTTTATCATGAACTCAAAAAAACATATCCGAAACTCAAGAAAAATGTGGGAGAAAATTATTCTTTGGAAACATTGATGGTCATGCTGGAAAAAAGTTCCGTCCAATTACCACCAAGTCCATTTTGTATTGACAAAAGGAAAAAACGCAAAAAACTTCACCCGTGGCAGGTGGAGTTGGATAAGCATTTTACTTCTGAAGAGGAAGATGATAATGACTGGCAGGATATTTCCGGCGGTTTGCCGGAGATATTTTCAGAAGAACAGGAACGTGAATTTTTCCCGGAAGAATCTGCCGGGGAAAGAAATCAGCGTAAGCAAAAAATTTTACAAGCAACAGAGGATACACGGAGAAAAGAAAAAAGCACCTTGATCGTTAAAAAAATAATTGAGAATCGTGGATTTCATCAAGGCAGCTATGCCGGAAATTTACAAAATATTGTAAAAAGTCTTGCATCAAATTTTCTTCCGGATTGGCAGGATGCCTTGCAGAATATGCTTGACAGTGTCAGTATTCCGGCAGAAAGAAGCTGGTCAAGAGCATCCCGCAGAAATTACGAGAACAGCGATATTGTTATGCCGGGAAAAAAACGCTCTGCCGAAGGCTCTACAGTCAACATCATCTTGGATACGAGTGGTTCCATGTCAATCAGTTTCAGTGAATTGCTCGGTGTGATCGGTAATTTCTGCAGTGCCAACAATGTTGGAAAAGTCCGTATGATGCAGTGCGATACCTGTGTCACCGCAGATGAATTTTTATCGCCGGAAGATTTGAGCGAGTATGAAATAAAGGGATGGGGCGGAAGTGATATGTCTCCTGCGATGCTGAAGTTGGAAGACGAAAAAAATGAATATCCGGTCATTGTTATCACCGATGGCTTTATCAATTATCCGAGTAAGGTTTCATACCCTGTCCTCTGGGGGATACTCTGCAGTCACATAGACAACTATATCTACTTTTCTCCTCCGTATGGAAGAGTAACTAAAATTGTATTGAATAACTGGTGGTAAAATGAAATTGATTGAAGAACTTTGCAAGAGTATTTATCTGACGCAAAAACAATTAAAGAAATTGCATGAAGCTGGTTTTATTTCTGAAAGATTTTTCAAGTTTGAATCTCGTTATTCGGATTACGGTCCCGATGATGTCGATCCGGCTGATTATTACGATGAACAAGGACGTGGACATCATGTAATTGAGGGAGTCGGAGAAGTTTGGATCAATGATGCAGACTGGGAATGCGGTTGGGATTGGGATTATTATTATGATGATTTTGACAGGTGGTGGGATGAACCAAGTCAAAAAGAGGAAGATGCTGATGTTCCCAGGATGAGAAAATCTTCCACTAAAAAAGGCAAACAGAAACAGCGTTTATTTGAAGGGAAACAGCCGCAAAAACTTACGGCTCCGGAACTGAATATCCGTCTGCCGGAATTTTTCTTTGAGGATACAAAAGATGGCAAGATCGGCAACGGCAGATTATTTCAACTTATTGCAACGCTTGCTGCTGTTTATCAGGTATCCGGAAATAAATTTGATTCAGAAAAAGCCATACGCCATTTTTCCATTCCGGGTTCATGTATCAACAGGTGGAATGTGTTTGGTGATTGTTATAAGTTTTTGGAAGATTTGCCGGATAGTGAGTTGACTTTACTTTTGATCAAAGTTTTGAATTGCGATGCAACATTTGCCGGAAAAACATGTGATTTCTTCAATAACTTTGTTGAGGATATCTTTGTTCCCTTATGTAAGGATGATCCTCTGTGGGAGAAAGAATGCTTTTTACCGTATCATGGACCGGCAGTCAAAACAGCAGAAGTTATATTAAATGAAGTGGAGCAAATTACTTTTGCATCCGGTAAATATGGTTGGATTCTGAAAAATAAAAATATTGACTTTCTGTATCGGGCACACCTCTTGCGGAACAAATTGGCACATCTTGCTTTCGGAATAATGATCCGGCATGGTGTTCTTTTTCCGGCAATGACTGACGCAGAAGGCAAAAAGACTCCGGAATATATCAACATCTTTGGCAGTTGCCGTATTGAAGAGCCGGAACTTATCCGGAGTTATATCTTTGACGGGATCCACCGTATAAAGGTATATACCCAACGCTTGAAAACTTTACTTGTTTCACCAGATTTTATGATAAGCACCCCTCAGACAAAGACAAAAAATAAATTGCAAATCAAAAAACTGCTGCGTACTGCGGGTGGATGTAAATGGAATCTGCTGACAGGAAGCGAATGGGCAAAACTTTTAACCTGCTGCCCTGATTTTTCCCGTAAATGCAGTAAATGGGAAGAATTCACCGGGGAGGATTGGAGTCTGCTGCTGATAAATCAACCTCAGTTTGCAGATAAATGTGACTGGGAAAAACTTAACAGCAGAGATTGGTTCGGATTGCTACACTTTCAACGACAGTTCTCGGATAGATGCGATTGGGAAAAATTTGACAAAGATGAATTGGCAAGATTATTAACAGAACAACTGGAATCTATAAAAAAGGGTGATTCGGGAAAATAATGTAATTTTGAAAAATATTTGATTTTTCTGTCATTTTTTGAAAAAGAACCTCCCATTTATGGCATAACAACATCAAGGAGGTTTACGATGGATGAAGAAAAAGCAATTGACCATTTTGATGAACAGTATGCTTTTTTGAGCAATTTTTATCCTTGTGATATTCTTTACAGGGATGTGACTTTTCCGGCTTTGGAAAATGCTTATCAGGCTGCTAAATATGCCGGAGAGGATTGGGCAGAGGTCTTTCTGCAATTCGCTCAAATGACACCGGGCAAGGCAAAACGGAAAGGACGGAAACTTGCCTTGCGGGAGGATTGGGATAAAATCAAACTTGAAGTCATGGAAGAGTTACTTCGCATCAAGTTTTCTCAAGTTGATTTAAAACGTTTACTGCTTATCACCGGGGAACTGGAATTGATGGAAGGGAATCACTGGCATGATAACTTCTGGGGTAGCTGTTCTTGCGAAAAATGTGGTAACAAGGGGCTGAATCATCTGGGAAAACTCCTGATGAAATTGCGTTCTGAATATAAAAATTCTGAAAATGTTTGATTTTTCTGTCATTTTTTGCAATAGCTCCCTCCTTTATATGGCATAACAACATCAAGGAGGTTTATTATGAATGAAAAAAAGCAATTTATACCGGAATGACTGTCGGGGGCGTTCTGGGCTGTGCAACCGTGATCGTCGGTGCATTTGCAGTGCCAGTCGTTGGACCGTTTGTAGGGACATTTTTGTTTATCGGCGGTATGGTCGGCGGAGCAGCCGCAGGTGGAAATGCCGCACTTAAACTCGCCGAAAAGGTAAATGGAAAGAGGAAAGATTAAGAGGTGAAATTATGGATAAATATTATGATAACGGTCGTCCGGAAACCGTAACCGGAGATTTCGGAACAGCGTGGATAACAACGCAGGATAACGATGATGAAACGATGAGAATGGTTCGGGCAGTGGTGAACTCATCGCTTTCCGAAGATACTAAAGTCGTTATTATGCCTGATTGTCATGTCGGCAAAGGCTGTGTGGTGGGCTTTACCCAGAAACTCAATGAAGCTGATCCCCGTATCTCTCCTGATATTATCGGAGTGGATATTGGTTGCAACATTACTTCCATGAAGTTCAAAGCAGATCCGGCTTTTATGGAAAGCGAAGAAACGCTTGCTCAACTGGACGCCTTTGCCCGTGCCAATATCGGTATCGGCATTGCCGCTTACGCAGAAGGTGGACTTTCAGCCCGTGAAAAAAGCATGATTTCAAAAGATGATCTTAAAGCATTTGCCGATGCTGAAAAATTGCTGAAAGAAGATATGCCCAATCCCAGAGAAAAAGTGACTTCTCCCAGCATTGAGCATCAGTTGAAATCGGTGGGTTCGGGAAATCACTTTATCGAACTTGGTAAAGATCCGGAAGATGGCTTTTATTGGCTGACCGTTCACAGCGGTTCCCGTTATTTCGGACAGCGGGTCTGTCATTATTACAAGTATCATGCCGTCCGGAATTGCGAAGACAATAAAGCTCGGGATTACAAGTATCTTGATGGCAGTACGCCCTATATGGAACGGTATCTGACTTGTGTGGATGCGTGTCAGCGTTTTTCCAGACTGAATCATCAGTTGATTTTGAACAAGCTCGGCGAATTTGTCATTAAAGGATTCTTCGGAAAGCCGCTGGATTATATCGGCACGATGCACAATTATATTGATTTGGAACACATGATCGTCCGCAAAGGTTCGGTCAGTGCCCAAGCGGGAGAGCGGCTGCTCATCCCCTTCAATATGCGTGACGGCGTGGCGGTTTGTGAGGCAAAAGGTAATCCGGAATGGAATTTTTCTGCTCCGCATGGTGCAGGAAGATGTCTTTCCCGGGCAGAGGCAAAATTGCTTTTGAATGCCGCCGCAGCAGCAGAGGATTTGAAACAGCACAAGGTGTTCTCCACTTCGGTTGAGTACAGCGTGGATGAAACGCCGGATGCTTACAAGCCGATGGCACAGATACTTGAACTCATCAAGCCGACTGTGGATGTAAAGTTTCTGGTGAAACCCATCTGGAACATCAAAGGCAGATCGTAAAAAATGAACGATCTGGCCACTATTCCACCGGAAGCAGGATATTCTCCTGCTTCCGGATGGAATTGACAAAGTAATGCAACTTCGGAGAAAATATCCATGTGTGAAGAAAATCTTAACGATGTAAAAAATGAGGAAATTGCAGAGAAAACACGATCCGCCAATCCTTTCTGTCCGTTTATTCCGGCAGGGATCACCTGGTTTATCGGCTTGCTTTTTTTGCAGGGAGTAGATCACATTTTTATCTGGTGGACTTTGGTATGCGGATGGTTTCCTTTATATTATGCGATGAAGCGGAAATATCCCACTGCCAGAAAGAAATGGAATATTGCAAATGGTTTTGCCGTTACTTTTTTGCTGATCCTTCCGGGCATTTTTTGTCTTTTGTATGTTCTGATGGCACCTTTTATTTAAGAAAAATAACTGCTCAGGATAGTAATTTATGACTGAAAAAATATTAAAATGGGGAAAAGTTGTACTGATTTGTTACTGTGCACTGTATTGTTTGCGTTTTGTGCAACTCAATTTCAGCGGGAACCGGTTGATTGCTGCACAATATCTCCCGTATGCCTTACTGGTTGAGGATTATGAACTGATGTTATACAATAAGGACAACTTGAAAGAGATAACAGTAACAGTACGATCAGTTGACTTGAATGGAGACTTGAAAAAAGAATTCATCATCAATAATGATCCTTTTGGGTTTTATTGTGATGAAATTTACAGTATAGATGAGAATGGTAATTATAAAAAGATCGCTTCTTTTTATACAAGGGATTGTCTTGTTCTTTATTGGCCGCCGTTGACACTGTGGGGATACCCTGAAATTGTCGCTGAAGAAATAGTCTCTCATAATTACGGCACTCATCAATGGAATTGTGCAAAAAAATGTTATGAAAGGCAGAAGTAAGCAGACAATGAATAAACACCGGAAATTATTTTGTGAGATTTCTTCACTTTGCTATGAGATTTCGGTATTCAAATGCTGTATGTTGCGGCGTTTGCGGGATCTTTTCAGCAGAGAGCGTTTCTGCCGTAAACGTTCTTCTGAACTGCTACCGATGGTGATTTATAAACATAAATCTCTTATCCGGCGTCAACTGGGTGATGTGGATATGACTTTGCAGGAGAATAAAGCCGTCAACCTTTCTCTTGCCGCTCCGAAAATTTCCGGGGTATTGATCTGTTCGGGGGAAACTTTTTCGTTGTGGCATTTGATGGGCAAAACGTCGATTCGCAAGGGGTATAAAGAAGGCTTGATGATAAAACAGGGCAAGCCCGATCGCGGTATCGGCGGCGGTTTGTGCCAGTTGAGTAATCTCATCCACTGGATCGTTCTGCACACGCCCTTTGAAATCACGGAACATCATCATCACGATAATGTGGATTTGTTTCCGGACTTCGGACGGCAAGTCCCTTTTGGCGTAGGAACGAGCATCAGTTACAACTATCTGGATTACCGGTTCAAAAATACGACAGACAAGACTTTTCAGCTGATCGTTTTTACCGATGAAAAGTATCTCAATGCTGAATTGCGCGCAGAAAAACCGTTTCCGGTAAAATATCACATCGAAAGCCGCAATGAGCATTTTACGCAGGAAAACGGAACTTGGTATCGCAATGGCGAAATCTGGCGACAGTGCATTGACAAGGTTTTCGGCAAAGTTGTTGAAGAAATGTTAATAAAGACCAATCATACACGGGTGATGTACGATGAAAAGTATATTTCTCAAAAGGACATAAAATGACAAATCAGGAACAAAAAATTATTGATTATGCAAAGGCTCATCAAAGAAGCCGTGATTTTGTTGGTGTCTTTGAAGAGAATATTGAGTATGTAAAACTTGGCGGCTATGTCTCTGAAAGCGGTAAAGTCGTTTATCTTGATCATACTGCTGACATGATGAAAAATTCTGTTTTATATGCTGGAGCCCCGGATGTTTCGGATGTTCCGGCAGAATATAAGACAGAAGTTATTGTATGTGAAGACGATACGATAACTGCCGGGGAAAAATTGCTGGACGATGGTTTCAATCCGGTTCTTTTGAGTTTTGCCAACCGCTCTACGCCCGGCTGGGGAGTATGGAATGGTTATCCCTCGCAGGAAAACGGATTATTGAGACGCAGTGATCTTTTTGCATCGATTTTCCAATTTGATTGGGAAAGTGCAAAACTTGCCGGAATACCGGTCAAGTCTGGCAACCAATATCCGATGGATAGAAATGTCGGGGGAGTGTATTCGCCCGGTGTAACTTTTTTCCGGACTGGCGGCAGGAAAGGGTTTCAGTTTCTGGATGATCCGTATCAACTTTCTGTAATTTCCATGTCGGCGATCTATTCTCCGGAAATTGATGAAAACGGCAGATTGACCGATCTTATGGTTTACGGATACACTCAAAAAATCCGCACCATGTTCCGCATTGCACTCTCAAACGGTCATAATGCTATCATCCTTGGA
Organism: Victivallaceae bacterium; assembly: GCA_045533055.1. GTDB lineage: Bacteria > Verrucomicrobiota > Lentisphaeria > Victivallales > Victivallaceae > SIG78. Next base: position 31,631 of record JAZSHD010000191.1, read on the forward strand.
GCATGGGGGTGCGGAGATGGCGGAACTCCACCGGAACAGCTGGCAGAGATATTCCGGGAAATTTTAATTGAGAATGAATTCAGAAATAAATTTTCCCAAATTGTTTTTGCCGTTTTTATGAATGACTGGGCGTTGAAAGCATTTGAAAAAACATTTGGCACTCGGAAAAAAGATTTGCTCATAAATGAAACCGGAAACTGCACAAAGGAAAAATCCAATATGGGAAAATATGATTTTGAAAATCTGAACGGCGAAGAATGGAGTGAACTGCTTTGCGAACACCCGGAATTTGCCGAGCAATGCGATTGGTCAAAAATGGACAGTGCAGATTGGTGGTGGCTTTTGTCAGAGCGTCCTGAATTTGCCAAATATTGCAACTGGGACAAACTGGAAGGTTATGAATGGAGTGCTCTTTTGGCAGAACAGCCGCAATTTGCAGAATATTGTCGTTGGGAAAAACTGGACGGATGGGACTGGAGTGAGCTTTTAGCTGTCATGCCGCAATTCGCAGACAAATGCGACTGGGAAAAACTCGAAGAGGAAGATTGGGATAATTTAATTTACGAACAACCGCAGTTTGCCGCAAATCAAAAAACTGACAGTCTGCATCCGGGTAAAGGGAAAACAGAAAGATAACAATGAAGGACACCATTGATTTTGATATTTTGCGGGGGGCTGAATGGGCAGACTTGCTGTATGAACACCCGGAAATTGCCAATAAATGCGATTGGGAAAATCTCACTGAATTTGACTGGGAGTGGATTCTCGCTAAAAATCCGCAATATGTCGACAAATATGACTGGAGTAAGGCACACTGGTGGCATTGGGGATGGGATAGCCTATTCCAACATCAACCATCTCTTTTAATGAAATTACCCTGGTCGCAAATTAAAGACGGCTATGCTTGGGCGTTGCGAATTGCTGCACATCCGGAGTTCACCGATAGGTGTGATTGGGATTGGCTGGATGGTTATGCGTGGCAGAAACTCTTGTCCCAACGCCCGGAATATGCTCATCTTTGCCCGTGGGAAAAACTTGATGGTCTGAATTGGTACTATCTGATTACCAATCAGCCGCAGTTTGCCGATAAGTGCGACTGGGATAAACTTAATCAGGATCAGTGGACAGATTTGTTGCTGAAAAATCCGGCGTATGCCGATAAATGTGACTGGAAAAAGATAAAATACGATCATCTGCTGGAAAAGTTGTTGCGTAAATATCCGCAATTTACCGATAACGTTGATTACAGTGAGCTCAGCGAAAGTTCGATGGTAAAGTTGTGTCTTGTTCAGCCGCTGGTATTCAAATATTGCAAGTTGGAAAAATTTAGCGGCAGAGATTGGGTAAATCTGTTGAAAAACCGTCCCATGTTTGCCGAATATTGCGATTGGGAAAAATTGGAAGGCTGGGACTGGAGCAGCCTTTTAGCCGCTATGCCGCAGTTTTCTGACAAGTGCGATTGGGGCAAATTGGAGGCGGAAGATTGGGATAATTTGCTTCATGACCAGCCGCAGTTTGCAGAAATGAAACACCGGATGGGAATTTGATAAGATGAAATCTTTGATAGCAAATCATTTTTTTACATTCCTACTGCCAATTTTTCTCGTAAGCGGATGCAGTTCAACTCCTCACGAAATTGCAGATCGCTTACTTGAAAAATGGCCCTTTGAAGTTGATCTGGAAATCGCAAAAATCAATGACAGAGTTGTCGAAGGAATAGACGAAGACGGACTTGGAACCTACTATTGGAAGACGGACGAATATTTAAAATCTCCAAAAGCTGAGAATCTTCGGGAGGAAGGGGTAAGTTCAATTATGCGTATTACCAATGCGGAACAACAGATCGCATTGGAAAAATTGTTGCAAAAAAATTCTTTTAAGTTATGTTCAGAAAAAGAAACGACAAGTTTCTTAAAGAAGCATGACCTCTATGGATATGAATACTTTCCAATCGTTCATCTCTGGAAGTTGGATAGTGATATATATTTACTCATTTACCACGGCGGCGGCTCAAGCGGTGAACGTTCATATATTTTTTATTTCAAAGATATTGAAAAATGGGAAGTTTTTTATAATCTGCCCAATGCGGAGCAAATCAAAAAACTGGCAGCCCGCATCCGGGCTATGAAAAAATAATAACTGTGTAACGGGAGTTTATTATGGACAGACGCAAATACATTTTGAAACGGCTTGAAAAACAGCTGTGCGCTTTGGGGTATGAGGAGTCTTTTTTGTATCGGGATGGCGAGGATTTTATTGCCGCAATTTTTCCGATGAATGAAGAAACGGAAGAATTCTATATCTTTCTGTTACGCTGGATCGTAGATGATGAGGACAACAGAATTATTTTCCGAGCGGAAAGGATTTTGCAGGAGGTCAACGCAGATGACGAATCAGAGCTTTTGCGTTTCTGTAATGAGTGGAACAAAAAATGGTTGTACGGAACAGCTGTTTATGATAAAGATAATAGCGGCTTGCATTTGGCTCATACCTTGCCTTTGCCCGACCGGGTGAGTGATATGTTTCTCGAATTTCAAGTTTATCATCACCCTTGCCTTCGCCGCCGAAAATTTCTTCAAGGAGGCAGAACAATTCAAATGGATAGAAAAAGAAACTGAAAATAACATCACAGAAGGAGAATCTGGAAAATGAAAAAGAATATTGTATTATTGTTTTTGACATTATAAATATACCTATGCTATTGTCGGATATCTTCCTGCGGATAAACCGAGATACATTCTGTTGCTGACTGCACACGATTTTACCAAATCCAACGGAAGTATGCAAGGAATCAGCTTTTTGCGTCAGCAATGGAAAAATCTTGAAAACAAGTTTAACTCAATGGTGAAATAATGAAAAAAGAAATCATCTCATTTGCTGTCGGAGCCGGAATCGTTGGCAGTATCTGGTGTTGCAAAACTTTCTGCGAAAGCAAAACGGAAGCCGCCTCCGTTGCGGTCGCACCAGAGCCTCAAAAAAACGATGTTAAAAATCAACAGTCCAGTATTTGCCCGCCTGAAACTGCTATTCATGACGATGAAGCATATTTGCAGGATTGGATTTCTGCTATTTCTGATTCAGACGGCTACGCCCAAAGTGCGACTGCAAACTGGTGGCGCGAGTATAAGTATGATGTGAAGTATGTCGGAAACGGTTTTGTCAGTTTCTATTGTCAAGAAAATAAATATGAAGGCACAACACATGGACAGTACAAAACAATAGTCGGCACGATATACCGTGGAAAACGTTTGCAACTTAAAGATCTGCCGGAGTTGGATAAAATTCGCAAAACTTTCCGCATGGCGTTAGAGTCACATAAAGATTTTGAAGCTGTAAAACTTTATATTGACAGCCCTTTACACAATCTTAAATATGTTGTTGATAAAGAGGTGCAAATGACGGAAAATTTCTATATTGACGAAAAAGGTATTCATTTCATCTATGATCCTTACGAGATTGCCAGTTTTGCCGCCGGTACTATAGATATTTTTGTGCCATACAAGATAAAATTTAATGCAAAATAAGTATTTCAGTGCATGGAGAGATAATTATGACAAAACTACAGAAGAAGAATATAATGGAGTAAATCAATGAAAAAAGAAATGATCTCATTCGCTATCGGAGCAGGAATTGTCGGCTGTATTTGGGCTGGCACAGCTTTTGTCAAATGCGAATCAAAATCTGCATCCCCGGAAACCGTGCAAAAAAATATTACTGTGCAGCCAAGCTTGCGTAAACAGTCTTTGCTTGATGTTTATTCGGCAATACCGGACAAGAACTTTCCAGGACTCAAACTTTACAACACGGATTTTCTTATTCCGTGGAATCGTACCGTAATTACCAAGTATGCTGTTTTTGATGATCCCAAAGAAGATTATGGCAGCGGTAATGCCCCTATGAGTGCATTTATGTTCAAGATCGACGAAAAAGGTAAATCTCACTATTTTATGACTGCCGGAAGACAGGGAGGGCAGATTTCTGAATTGGTCTATTTGGGAGAAAATATTGAGATTGAAAAAGTCGAACCAGCGGGAAACGGCTATTTGATGGCAACTTACAAAGACCCAAAGGGGCGAATCGGCAGAGGATTTGTTGCAATTTCTTATATTACTGGATCAGACCCGACTGAAGATATCGGAGTAGCTCAAGATATTCAACTTGATTCTCTCCTGAAATATGCTGAAAAATGCGACCCTTTTGTCTGGGAAATGACTGCAGAAGAAATGTGGAAACTTTTGCAAAAATCACTTCGGAAAAATGATAAAATGACTATTGCCAAAATGATTACATTCCCGATGGAATTCGGTGGTGAACACATTTATACCCGTGCAGAGTTTGTGAAGCGGTTTGATGAGATCTTTTTCCCGGAATATAAAGCGTTTGTGCTGAAAAGCGATGCGTCTGAAATCTGGTACAGCTGGCGTGGCGCAGGTTTGCCGGATAATTGTTCCTGGTGCACTCAAGCTTCTAAAAGCGAAGCCGGACCTCTCTCTTTGTATCCCGAAAGATGGTTTAGTCTTCAGAAAGCGTTGGGAAAATAAAACATGAAAAAATCAAATATTGGCGGCAGTTATGGCTGGCTGTGCTTTGCTGTTGGGTATTGGCAATCTGGTGATCGTAAACGAATTGCAGCAACAAAATTTTAACGTGGCGATCGTACATATGCTATGCGGCATTACTGTTGCAGTAATGGCTTACTTTTGTGGAATGAAGCGGTTGTTGAAAGTTGCACCGTACCTTTTGGGATTATGATTACAGCAATGTACGTGAATATAAATGAACGGTGGTGCTTAAATGAAAAAAAACAGAAAACTTACAATTATTGTTGCAGCAGTAATAATTCTCTGCAGCGGGACAGCGAATGCACAAGGTGTTAAAACTCCG
>JAZSHD010000095.1:0-16914 GCA_045533055.1 Victivallaceae bacterium
CAAATGTATGACCGGATAGGGCTTCCAGTCATAGGGCTTATCATAAATGGCAAGCCCTTTGAAAAGTTCTTTTTTACCTTCAAACACAGCTTTCAGAGTGGAAACAGTCAAAGACTTACCAAAGCGGCGGGGGCGTGAGAGGAAATACCCGGCTCTGCTTGGTTGAAGCAACTGCCAGATGTATTCTGTTTTATCAACATACAAGAAATTCCCCTGAATCAGATCTTCAAAGTTGTAAACATAACTGGTAATATCTTTCATTGTCATATACTCCTTGAGGCGTAATATACACTGTATTGACTGCATTTCCAAGTATACCTCACTATTTTTCAAGAGTTTTTACCCAAAATCTCACTTTCTTTTTTCTTTTGTTCTGTTCGAGCCAATACTCTTTTATTTGCATATTTCGGTCATACTCTTTGATAAACTGTGAGGTGAAAAACTTTTTGTTACATGAGGGATGCGGCAAGACACACCGGGATTGCCCACGATGTGCCGCCCTACTTTGATTTTTCACCAGATCCGGGACAATAATAAATATTTACTCTGATATAGAGCGGACTTCTTCGATAAAACCCAGTACTCTTTCATCGGCAAACCACTTTTCCGGTTCTTTATTCAGCAGCTCCTTGACCCGCCTGACCAGCGTTTGACTTCTTATACCGATAAGTTTGGCATCGCCCAGAGCAGTTTCAGCGATCAAACCTTCGTCGGCAAGCTGCAGCTGCATTTTTTCTATATCAAAGTTCGTCCAGAAGGTGTAATGGCGTTTATAATGGAGTTTCTGCCGGTAAGGCATACGCAGTTCAGCGGGGAGTTTATCCAGCAGATCCTGCACAAATTCCCCCTCGATACGGTGCTTTAAGGTACAAACATTCAATGTGCAGCCGATAAAGCAGTAGAGTGCGTTGTACTCAATAAGTTTTGTCCATGGGCTTTTTTCGGAAAAAGCTGTTTCGTTCCACGGGTCAGGATATGCTTTACCGGTGCCGTGTTCGCAAGTCAAATCAGCGGCTTTTGCACCGATGGCACTGACTGCGTGGCTGTAATGATTGCTGCGTAATGCCCGGACATCTTTACGCATGGCTTCCGCCGTGGCACCGTTGTATGCCGGAGAATTTTTTATATCGAAGCGGTCAGGAGTTTTTTCTTTACCGCCACCCCACCAGAGAGTGGCAACCGCCACTGTTCCAGTGGAACCGACGGCATCGAGTATGCCATTTATGACCGCTTCGGCACCGCCGGCAACATGCCCCATACTTTTAAGCGAACTGTGAAAAATCACCACATCGCCCGGAACTGTACCGATATTTTTGAAGGCATCGCACACATCTTTTTGAGTTACTTCAGTCATAACCACCTCAAATCTTATGCTTTATCAAGCGGAAGAGCAAAAAAGTCAATAGCGTTGTTGCGGCAGATCTTTTTCCAGACGCTTTCAGGCAATTTACCCGATTCATGGAGTTTATCCAGCCAGAGCTTGCCGGAAAAGTTGACATCGTTCAAACTGTAACAGGCATCGGAGCCGTAGAAAAGACGATCCTGAAATCTGGTCATAAAGTCAACGGCAAAATCTTCATTTTTGCTCAACATCCGCCACGCATCAGAAAGTTCTCCGTAAAGATTGGGAAATGTTTCCAGAAGTTCATAAGCTGCTCCCCGCGTGCTGAAATCCAAAACCCCCTTGCCGGGAGAACCGTACTGCAAACCATCGTTGCGGAATATGGGCTTACATGCCGCCGGCCGTTTGCGGAGCGTTAATTCCGCCCAGAAAACCGGGCCGTGGGCAATAAACTTCAGATTTCCGAACCGCTGCAAAGTATGCTCCAGCAAGGGTAAGCCCGGTGCATCGTACAACCCGAAATCCCCGCCGATGCGGTCGGAGCCGTCAGTTGTTACCGGCAAGCCCACTTTTTCGGCACAACCGAAGAGGTTCTGCACGCGTTCATCATCAAACGCCATATTGGGCATGATCTCGCCTACACCTATACAACCCGAATCCTTGTAATATTGCAGAACCTCATCAAGGCGGGCATCGGCACGGTTGATAAGTGCCCGGGGGTCAACATTGCAGAACGGGAAAAATCTGCCGGGGTGTGCTGCTGCCATATCCAGAATATCTTCGTTGGCTTGCGGGAAATAGATCTCCGAGTTGACCACCGGCAGGAGGAATCCCGCCTCGATACCGAATTTATCGTACTGCTTGAGGAGGTGATCGGGCGTGTAAAAATGCGTTACAAAAGGTATGGGCTTACGGTAAGCGTGAGCATGAATATCAATGTATTTCATCTGAAGACCTCATTAATTGATTGATTTTCTGTTAAGATACTGTCGGAATTTTTTTTGTCAAACAATATTTAGAAACTTTTGCAGATTTTACCATCAAATTTTGCGGTATACCGTAATTTTGCACAAAAAAAATCGGCACCGTGTGCATTCACTATGCACATACAATGCCGATCTTGTAACCGACTTAAGCTATCGAAAAATACAGGATACGCCGGTTAAAAGAAAGCAGAAAATCAGATGTTGGCTTTGTCCCAGACAGCCTTGGTAACGAAAGCCGTAAGGTTACGGCCATCAGCGGTCTTGCCGCGGAAAGCGTAGCGTTCTTTGCCCTTTTCGCCATAGGTAACTTTTTCGGTAACGTCGGCAGTAACGTGGCTCTTGGTCTTCACATCATAGAACTTGTGCTGCATAATACGTGTCTCCATTGTTATGCATTTTGGTTATAAGTTACTGAAATTATGCGGAATTCCGCACATCTTCACCTCATAGACAATATAACCGTAAAATATTGTTTGACAAACTTTTTTTTGCAGAAAAATCAATTTTTTTTCAAAAAAAATGCGATTTTTTCTGTTTTCCCCCCGGAACAGCCTTTCAAAAGACCATTCCGGGGAATTGGTTCAGTACACTTGTTTGCCTTCCACCCAGACTTTGCAGACTTCAAATTCTTCGTCCAGCACTGCCAAATCGGCACAATAACCCGGCTCAATTTTGCCCACTTTACTCAAACCCAGACTGCAGGCCTGATTGTAACTGGTGGTCTTGATAAGCTGCGACAGCGGTAACCCGGTGATCTCGTAGACATTTTTGAGTGCTTTGTTCATTACCAGCACACTGCCGGCAAGGGCTCCGTTGCTGGCAAGGCGGGCAGCTCCATCTTTCAAAATCAGCGGCAGACCGCCGATCTCGTATTCGCCATCGGGCATACCGGCGGCCTGACAGGCGTCGGTGATCAGCAGAATGTGGTTGATGTCTTTAAGCTGGAAAATCAGCTTGATCATATCGCTGCACAAGTGGATTTTATCGCAGATCATCTCTATATACACTTCGCTGTGCTTCAACCCCGCCCCCACCAGACCGATATCCCGGTGATGCAGAGCGGTCATCTGATTGCAGAAGTGCGAGAGGTTACGCAAACCGTGATCGTATGCAGCAAGGAACTCTTTGTATGTTGCCTGACTGTGAACACAGGAAGGTGTGATATTATTTGCCAGCAATTCAGATGCAAAGGTGCTGCCGCCTTCCACTTCCACTGCGTAAGAAACTTTCAAAACTTTGTGAATTTTGTCCAGAGCCTTGACTTCTTCAATATCCGGCTTGCGGACAAACGCCGGATTCTGGGCACCCAGGCATTTTTCATTGATATAAGGCCCTTCCAGATGTACGCCGGGGACTTTGGCACCCAAGGCTCCGCTGGCAGTATATTCTGCGGCATTCTGCAATGCCTTTGCCAACGCTTCGTTGCCCAGCGTAAGCGTAGTGGGCAGCCAGCTGGTGACCCCTTCAGAGAGCTTGTCTTTGCACATGGTTTTCAAATGTTCAAGATCGCCGTCGGTAAATTCGTAGCCGCTTCTGCCGTGGGTGTGTACATCAATAAAGCCGGGAACCAGCATTTTTCCGGAAATATCCACAACTTCGTCAGCCGCAGGCAATTCGTCGCCGGAGGCAAAAATCTGTTTGATGACGCCATCGGCAATCAATACTGCGGCATTTGCCAAATCGCAGTCCGGAGAGATGATCCGGGCATTTTTGATCAATGTTGTACTCATAAAATTAACCTTCCTATATATTAATGATTATTATCTTGAGGTGATTTCAAAAGTCATTCAAAACAAAAGTAATGAGCAGAACCATAGCCAAGTGAATGGTAGGTTTCGGCTGCTACCCGTAGTGGTAACAGCCGAAACAGCTCCTTTTACATGGCGAAGGTTATGCCATTAATGACTTTTGAGGACTTTTGAAATCACCTCATTATAAATAACGGCTGTCCAGCAGCCATTCGACTTCCACTTTACCCATGCTTTTGAGCATCAATGTTTTCAAATCCGGCACTCTTTCCTGCCAGCGGGCAAGTTCCCGTTTAGCCCACGCCCGGTCGCCGGAGGCATCCAGTTCCTCCTTGAAAGGGCAAACTCCTGCAACGGGGAACTCAAAACAGCCTGCCGCCAGCTTGATTGTTTTTTCTTCCAGCAGTGCCAGCGGCCGGATTATCCGCAAATCCCCGGCTTGAGTGTGGGCTTCGTCGGCACGCACATTGGGCCCCATGGTGGTCAAACCCTGCCCCCGAACCAGCGATATAACAAAAGACTCCAGCAAATCATCCGCATGGTGCCCCAACGCCAGTTTGGTTGCCTGCAGCTCTCTTGCTGCACCATACAGCTTGCCCCGCCGCAAGCGGGAACAGCGGACACAAGGCCGTCGCAGCCGCTCGCCGGGAGTGTTTTGCAAAAGCGATGCTATATCCAGCTTTATCAAAGTATGTTTGATTTGCCGCTGTTGACAGTATTCAACGATCCCGGAGGCGTTGAATCCGGGAAACCCGGGCTCAAAAGTGATTGCCTGCAAATCAAACTCAAAGGGAACTTTTTTTTGAAGCACCTTCAATGTTTCCAGCAGAACCAGACTGTCCAGTCCGCCGGAAAGAGCCGCCAGCACCCGGTCGCCCGGTTCCAGCATACTGTATCTTGCACTGGCATAAGCCGCCTGTGAACAAACTTTTTTGAAGGCTTTGGCGGCTTCGACGGAAGGGTGATCCATAATAGTCTGATCAGTGAAAATATCGGCGGTTGCGGTTTAAATTTTCTTTGGAAATCAACACATAACAGCTATTGAATACTTCCATAAGATTATCCGACAAAACAGTCTTGCCCTGCGATATTTTGGTCAGGTCGGTAATTATCAATGCGTCAAAAAATCCATCCCGCAACTGCCTTACTGCCCATGAATCCAGATTACTCAAACCAATGACAATGATTTTTGCCCGCTCAGTATAAGGCTGTTCGTAGACTTTCAGATAGCGTATTGAACCGCCGGAGGGGGTCAGGCCGTAAAGAATAATGGTCTGGGCTTCCGGGTGTTTGGCAATGGCAGCATCTATTGCCCGGGTTTCGGCACGGTTGTCAGCAACCGGCGTAATGAGTTTGTCGTTGTTGTTCTGCCGGATAAGTTCCACGCGTAAATTGCCGATATTGCCGCTCCGCAATTGTTCAATGAATGATGCACTGCGGCTTACCAGACTTTCCGGCAGCACCAGCAGCACCTGGTTTTTCTGCGGATAACGGTTGCGGATAAAGTTGGCAGTTACAAACCCCTGCGAAGCCCGGAGTTTTTTATCGTTTTCGTTTACTGAATTATCATTTTCATTCATTCCCAGTACCGACAATGTACCCAAACGGCACATAAACATACCTCCGGAAGCTATCACTATCACCAGCAGTGAAAGGGCAATGAGCTGAAATTTTGTATTTTGCTTTTGTTGACGGTTGCAGAAAACCATCCCCAGTAAAGCAGCGATCATCAACGCCAAAAGCAGTAAATTTATCATACGGACTCCTTATTCTAACAAATATTGACCCCTGCTCCACAGATTAAGATAACCGCTCTAAAGTTTTTTTGCAAATTTTCTTATACCTGCCATTGAAAAAAAATTGACTTTTTTGCAAAAACGATTTGCAAAGCCTCTGCCGAGGAGTTATCTTTTTTTGCACAGATCATTATTGTACATGAAAGGTGTTTTCTGTTTATGGTTAAATTTTATAAAGCTTTATTGTCAGTTTGTATAATTTTATTATTTGGAGCGTTGCCGGTGCCTGGCAATACCTCCCCCCTGCCGGAAGTACCGGGCAGCAGCAACAAGGTGTTTTATCTGCCGCAATTTTCGGAATTTGAAGAAATATCTGACGGCGAAATGCGATTTTTCCGCAAAACTCTCCAGCGGGCGGAAAAAGAGCGGGCACGGGCCCTGATTTTGGAAATGGATACCCCGGGCGGCAGCGTGGAAACTGCGTTCAAATATTTGTCGATCATGGAAAAATCCTCGGTACCCATTGTGGTTTATCTGAACCCCAACGGTATTTCTGCGGGTATGATAATCGCCATGGGTGCCGACCGGGCGGCGATCTCGCCCAACGGTTTGATCGGCGATGCCATGCCGATAGCTATGGGTATAAACGGAGTCAAACCGGTAACAGACAAGCCAACTGACAAAAAAAATCCCCAATCAGCTGAACCGGCCAAGCAGAAAGCTCCGGAAAAAAAGCCGGAAAAAAAGTCGGATCAACAGTTCGCTGAAGAATTGCTTAAAGAGATCCGCAAGCTGCGGGAGAACCCCGTCAGCAGCGAAGATAAAGCCCTTGCCGATCAGAAGTTTTTGACCGTATTTTTCAAGATGCTGCAAGTGCTTGCCGAAAAAAATGATCGCCCGGTAAATGTGATCCGGGCAATGGCCGACCCTTACACCGAACTTTACAGCAAAACCGACGGCATTGAACACCACAAACGCTCGCCGCTTACTTTAAGTGCCAAGGAGGCCAAAAAGCTCAAAGTAGTTGACCACATTGCCGAAAACCGCACTGATTTATTGAATCAGCTGGGTTTGGGCAATGCCGAAATCGTGGAAGTCAAGCGTACTGCCACGGAAGAGATCGGGGCATTTCTGGCAACCCCTGCTCTGGCGGGTCTGCTGCTGGTCATCGGTCTGGTGGGGATTTTTGTGGAAATCAAAACTCCCGGGTTCGGAGTGCCGGGGGTGTTGGGGATCACAGCACTGACTTTGTTCTTTCTGGGGCACATTGCCAGCGGGGCATCGGACTGGGGACCTATGGTGGTATTTTTTGTGGGAATTTTGCTGGTTGCACTGGAAATTTTTGTTATACCCGGGTTCGGTCTGGTGGGCGTCTTGGGTATACTCTGCATACTGGTAAGTTTTTTCTGGGCATTCGGTTTTGAAAATATCTCTACAGCGTTGCGGGTGGTAACTGTTTCGCTGACAGCGGCAATCGCTGTAATGATAGTGCTGGCAATATATGTTTTACCAAAAACCCCGCTGTTCCGAAAAGTTACGCTGGATACAGTTTTAAGCAGCGAAGATGGCTGTCAGGCTCAAACGGCAGATAATTCACTTATCGGAGCCAGTGCTGTGGCTCTGACGCCGCTGCGTCCGGCAGGGGTCATCCGTATAGGCAGCAGCCGGCACGATGCCGCCAGCGAAGGCGACTACCTTGAGCCGGGCGAAGAGGTGATTGTAACAGCCTGCAACGGTTTTCAGCTGATAGTTCGGAAAAAAGATGTTTGAAAATCTGATTTTTTCTGCTATATTATAAAAGTATTATACCGTTTTTTTACTATAAAGGAGTTATAAAAATGCGTGATTATTTAAGCGAAATGAAAAATCTGCCCAAAAACCATGAATTTTTCATTGGTTTTGACAGCGACGGCTGTGTTTTTGACAGTATGGAAGTCAAGCACAAGGAGTGTTTCTGTCCGGCATTTATCAAACACTACAACATGCAGGCCGCCAGCAAATACGCCCGCGAAGTGTGGGATTTTGTCAACCTTTACAGCAAACTCCGCGGCTGCAACCGCTACTGGGCGATCTATCACAGCATGAAATACATTGCCAAACGCCCGGAGATCCTCGCCCGGGGCTGCAAAGTGGCAGATACCACCGATCTGGAAGCATGGATGGCAAAGGAATCCAAGCTGGGCAATCCGGCGTTGGAAGCATATCTGGAAAAAGTTGACAGTCCCGAACTGCGTCAGGCTCTGGAATGGAGCAAAGAGGTCAACGCCCGGGTCAAAGATATGGTTCACGGCGTGCCGCCCCTGCCGGGGGTCAAAGAGGTACTCAAGAGTGCCTCGCAAAAAGCAGATTTGATCGTAGTTTCCCAAACTCCGCTGGAAGCTCTGGTGCGGGAATGGGCGGAAAATGAGATGGATGGCTATGTGAATCTCATTTGCGGTCAGGAACATGGCACCAAAGCTGAACACATCAAGTATTCCACCGAAGGCAAATACGCTGCCGACGCTATATTGATGGTGGGCGATGCTCCCGGCGACTACAAAGCCGCCGCCCAGAATCAGGCATTGTTCTTCCCCATCGTTCCGGGCAAAGAAGAAGAATCATGGGCAGAACTGCTGAATAACGGCTTGAACAAATTCTTCAACAAAGAGTTTGCCGGAGCCTATCAGCAGAGCTTGCTGGATGCCTTCAACGCCTCGCTGCCGGATACCCCGGCATGGGAAAAGTAAGCTGAATCAAGCAGACCGACTACCGCCCGCCGGAGCAATGCCCCGGCGGGCATATTTATTTGACCGTGTACTAAACATAGACTGATTTTTTAACCTTCGCTCTGCTCCCAATAACGGCAGATACCTGAAGAGGCGTAGCCTCCGGCGAAGACGGAACTCCCCCTTTTTTCCCGCGTCCGCCGTAGCTTTATGCGAAGGAGGAAAATGCCCTCAAGTTTGAAAAATATGTGGCAAGAACTGTCCGCATCAGTCCGTAAAATTCCGTATTCGTCCGTTTTGCCGCCATCAATCATGTTGCCGGGCTTGCCCCAACCAAAATCGGCACATGCCGATCCTTGATGTATGAAAACGCCTGCTTGCCGTGCGGCATGGCTGGGAATACTATGAATACAGGGAATGCTATGCTGCAGCCGGTTGATGCCTTGCTCCGGCAAGCTTTATAGCCAACATGTTTGTTTCCATTTTTTTGATGTGGCAGGAATTTGATAGAATCCGGAAGAATGGTAAAAAAAACCGGTGGATTGAGTTTAAACTCAAAACACCGGGATTTTGACAAAAAAAATGGTACACCCATAGGGATTTGAACCCCAAGCCTTCTGGTCCGTAGCCAGACGCTCTATCCAATTGAGCTATGGGTGCACTTCTTTGTGCGTCATTGCTGACAACTCATATAAAATACACCGTTTTTGGAAAAAATCAAATTTTTTTATCGTTTTATTCTGATTTTTCCATTTTTTTTGACCTTTTACCTTGTAAGACTAAACGCACCCCCAAAAAATATTAATTGCGTTTAATCTTACAACCTTAAATCAACTCTCTTATAATTCCTGAAACCCAAGTAAGTTCAACTCAGCCGAATTTACTTTGTTATGCAACCAAATTCCTGCTGGTAAAATTGGTCAGTAAGTTTTCTCATTTCCGGCGGCACCACATGGCCCAGCCGGGGCATATCGTACATCTGCTTTTTGCCTTTAAGCTGGTTATACATGGCATACACCCCTGCCGGAGGACAAGTTGTATCAATAAATCCCACCGTAACGAAGGTGGGCACGGTGATACCGGCCGCAAAGTTTATGCCGTCAAAGTAGGGCATGACTTTATCGCCTTTGCCTTTGCTTTTCGTGTGAGCCTGGGGCCAGCCGCTGGCACGCTTCACCATCCAGCCGCTGTGGTCGCACAAAGCGGGCACATTGACAAATACACAGCTGATCTTCTTATTCAAATAAGCCACCGCCAGTGCGGTACCGCCGCCCTGACTGCTGCCGATGGCGGCAAAGTTTTTGCCGTCAAATTCTTTCAAAGTTGCCATATAGTCCACGACTTTGCTCAACGCCAGCCAGACATCCCGGAAAAAGTAGGTGTTGCGGTCGCTGATATTACCGATGGGGTAGAACTTTTCCGGCAGTTTTTTAGTAAATTCTGCTAAACGCTTTTTCTGTTCGGCACCGTTTTTGCCGGGAGCAAATTTGTGAACATTCAGCCAGGCTTCGATCGCCGGGGCACTTCCACGGTAAGAAGGAGCTGCGCCCAAAGAACCGGGGCCGGCACCGGGTACGCCGATTTGGGCAGGATACTTTTTGCTGCGATCCTGCGGAATGGATAAGTATCCGTAGATCGAACCGCGGTTGCCGGGGAATTTGACCTCGATTTTCGATACATCATAGCCATTGCGTTTCAGTTTCTTTTCGGGAGTTACGATCACTTGGGCGGCGTTGAATTCTTTCAAGCCATCTGCCCAGAACTTATCGAAATCCGCCGGACGGGGTGCCGCCATCGGGATTTTCTCCGGTTCGACTGCCGCACCGCCATAGGGGCGATAAGGCTTGTTTGACCACTTGACTTTTTTGCCGTCAACATTCAATGAACCGGCACTTGCAAGGATAAAACCGGGGCGGTCAAGGCTGACAGTAAAGGTAAAATCATTCTTTTCCGCCAGATCCACCGTAAGATCATCCATAAGTTTGCGGTTGCCCGCTTCGCTGACAGTGATGGTAAATTTGCCTTTGTTCAGCAATTTGCCGGGCTTGTCGTAAGCGGCGACTTTGAAAGTAACTTTTTCGTTGACCTTGTAGTGCCGCAGCTCCGCAGGCACAATGTCCACATAAGCGGCCCGGGCAGCGGTTGCCAGAGCAAGAACTGCCAGAAAAATGGTGTGTTTCATAGTTTTTCTCCCCGTATTTAAAATTTTCTTATTTAATATTGTTTATCTTTTTTTACTATACACCCGGTCGAGGAAATTACCAATCTTGCGGCGGTATTCCAGCAAATCTTTGCCGGTTTGGTCGTAGTTTTCTGGATCAAGGTAAACGATCACATTGTCAGGAATATTCAAAAGCTCCTGCAATTCACGCTTTTCTCCGGCAGAGAGTTTATCTGTTTTCAGATTTTTAAGTATATTCATGTAGTCGCTGTCGTCAAAGCCATCCCGCAATGCCTTGAGCCGCAGCGACGGGGCCGGTCCTCCGGCGGTGGGATAAATAAGCAAGCCGCAGCCGTTGAATTTGCTGCCGTTATTGCCGGTATGTTTGGTCACCGGCCCGGTGGTGATCATATCCTGACGCTTGTTGCCGCTTTGCACATTGTAGTACAAAAAGCCGTCGGCTTCAAACTTCTGCAACGCCATGCCGCCCAAAAGCCGGGGGGCGGTCAGGGGTTTTTCCAAGATCATATCAATACCCGGATCGTAATTGCAGCAGTAGTACCAGACCTTTTTGCCCTGCTTGCGGACTTCTTTGATTTTGTCGATGTGTTGAACATATTTTTCCACCTGGGGGCACCAGACATCGATCAATTCATCCATGCCGTTGGTGGTGCCGAAATTGTTGTCGTCCATAGTGGTAACCAATCGCAAACCGGGGTAAAGTTTTTTGACTTCGGTCATCAACTCTTTGGCGGCATAAAACTTCTGGAAGCCGATCTCGTCAAAAGCGTAGCAGTAAGCTCCATCCATCAATCCGGCTTTTTCCAGCATGGGAACTGTGGCTTTAAGGTTGTTTAAAAGCTTGCGTTTCACCCATGCGGGGAACGGCTTGCCCGGCTGGACAGTGTGGGGCTGCAAATAAGTTACGCTGAAATATTTGCCGCCCTGATCCCGCCAGCGTTGGACATCAGCTTTATTAAGCCGCCGCAAAGTTATATACAACGGTGCCGGAGTTACCCGGTGCTGCAAAAGCATGGTTTCGGCGGCGATTTCCAGCGTGCGGAGATTTTTGGCTTCGTGGCTTAAACTTTCAAACTTCTTTTTCCCCCGGCGATAGCTGATAAACTCGTTGGCGACCTTCTGACGGCGGTTTTTGGGTATGTAGGCGGCGTGATTTGAGTCGGTGTGATAGTTGATAAGTGCCGGAGTGGAAGGAAATTCCGGCAGCTCAAAGTTCCACACTTTCACAGTCAGCGGCACGGTCAGAGCCGGAGCATTATCCGCCGAAAATATTGCCGTAAACTTGTATTCGCCGGCGGGGCAATCGGGAGATGCTTTAACATCCAGCCAGAAAGGCTGCCACTTATCTTGGGCGATGTTGATTTTTTCCATAAACTCCAGCAATACATCGGGTACGATCTTCATGTTTTCGCTGGGGTAGCCGCCGGGCGGAACCTGGACAAAACCCACCGGCACTGCTTTAACGCTCAAGCCTTCCACAGCTTTGACCGGCACGACCTTGACTTGCACATTCTGCAAATCTTTTCTGCTGCGTAAAACTATCTGCACGCCTTCGCTTTCCCGGCGGGCAAGCTCCAGAGTCACCTTGCGGTCAAGTCCGGGCACAAAGGGCAATGTATCCTGATAGATTTTCTGACAACCGCTGACATAGCACCAGTCCCAAACTGGATTTTGGGCTGAATAGCGGTCAAACTCTTTGAGCAGTTGGGCATTGGCTTTCTGCCACATGATTTGTTTGGCGGCAAGATATTTTTTCAGCAGCTCCACAGTCTGACGGCTCCGGACAAGGGGTCGATCTTTGCTTTGGGCAAGTTTTTTCAAATCACGGAAAAAACCGTTGCGGATATTCTGCATATTGGCGTTTTCCCAGAAAACAGCGGCACTTTCCCGAATGATCCGCTTTTTAAGTGCTTCGATACTCTTCTCTACACTTTTATCCGAAACAGTCAGCTTGATATCGTCCATGTAAAGGGTCTGTTCTTCCGGCGGGGCGGTGCAGACAAAGGAGAGCATAACAACTTTTTCTTCTTTTACTATGTCGCTTAAAGGCATAACAAAAACTTTTTTGCCTTGCGGTATCGGTACATGGTAATTGCTCTGACCTTTGCCTTTTTCCGTCCGGATGCTGACCGTTACCCGCCGGGTGGTGGGGTCGGGGTTGAAAAAAGTTATTTGCAAATTGTCATAAAGCGACCAATCCTGCAAGGCGGGATCTTTGATCCCCACCCGGGCACGGGGCCACTTGTGTTCGCCGCTGCCGCCTTTGGGCACATAAAAAAGTGCGGAGCCTTTGCCGGAAGCTATATACTTGGGGTTTGTGTTGTAAGCAACCTTGTTGGCGTTACCTTTTAAGGTAACAAACCGCCGGGGCTGCTTGGGGTTTTCAAAGTCAAAGAGCATCAGAACATCTTCAGCAGCAGGCAAAAGAGCCGCCGCCATGCACAGCAAAATGATGGTAAAATTTTTCATAAATATCTATTCCTTAAAAATGTTGTTTATTTCAATCAGTTGTTATGATTATAAGTCATACCCCACAAGTTATGATTGGTCAAAAACGCCAAAATTATAGTTTGCATCCGGTGGATACAGCGTGCGGCAAAGGCTCGAGATTGCCCGCGATGTGCCACCGTACTTTGCTTTTTTACAAAATTCATGTCCCCAATCAGTTGATATTCTGTGTATAAAACGGCTTGTCGAGTTTCCCGCAATAAATATCCACAAAAACCTTGTCGCCATCTACTCTTAAAACATTGAAGCCGGATACATTTTTGTAATGCACGCAGTAGTCCAGCTTGCCCACATACCGCTTTAACACATTCTGCAAATCGCTGCGGTCTTTGGGAGAAAGGATGGGGTAAAAATTTTTCTCAAAGTGTTTGAAATATTCTTCCCCGGTATAGGTTATCTTTTCCGGCTTTACTGCCGGATCGCTGACTATGCTGAAAGATATAAACTGTTTAAGGCTGCCTTCGGGAGTTTTCCAATTAAAGTAAGTGGTTATATGCGTATGTGCCGCCAGCACGATCATATTGTTTTTGATCGCCAATGAGCGGATCTTATCGCCGTTTGGACTGTATCTGCCGCAAATATAGTGAATAGCAAGCGGCGAAAATTTACAGGGCATCACCGGCAGATGAGTTATCAGAAATTTGTGTCGGGCATCGGGCTTGGCTTTCAGTGCAGCCTCCAGTGATTCCAACGATTCGGTCATGCCATCATAAAATATAAACAAATCTTTGCCCACGATTTTATAGCTGGTGTGATCTTTTCCGGGCATGGAAAAAGTTACATCCTGTTTTTTCATATACTCATAAAGTACATCGTTGCAAGCTTTTTCTTTGCCTTTGCCTTCGAGGTCATGGTTGCCGCGAACAACATAAACGCTCTTTTTATTACCCTGATTCACCAGTTTGAGAACCCGCTCAAAACAGGTGCGGGAAAATTCGTAGTTGCCTTCATCGCCATTGGTTATATCGCCGCATTGCACAGTAAAAATCACATCCGGTTTGGCAGAATATTCTGCAACGCGTTTCAGCAGATCGGGTATATGTTTTTCCCACGCCTGCAAATAGCGTTTCAGCGTGTTCCGGCGGCGAGGAGTTATTTTATTGGCTTCAACAATATCTTCCGCTGCGTAGTGCAAATCGCCCAGCAGTACAACTTCGTATTTATCCTGTGCCAAACAAACAGCTGAAAACATCAACAGCCCTGACAGCAACATTTTTTTGAACATAAACAACTCCAGCTAACCTTTTTTAAGATACTTACTTGGTTGGGGCGGTGAGTGCCGGATTGAGCCAATAACCATTGAAGGCTTTATTTTTGTTGTCGATTGCTTTGTCAACAATATCCACATGCCCGTCAAACATGGCTATGGATGCACGGTTGTTGTGCCGCAGATGGACTACTCCTTGGCTGCCGACAGTCAGCGACGGGTGGTAGGCTTTGTAAGTATCGGCAAAAGTAATGATACTGTCCGGCACAGCAATACTGCCGCGATTATAGAAACTCAAATCGTAATTCATACCATAGGTTATGGAGCCATCGATATTGAAATCAGCTTTGTTGTCATTGGGATTTATGGATGGGCAGATCCAAATCTTGTGCTTATCGTCATTACCGGAAAGAAAAGGCCGCAGCACACCCTTTTTCCACCACCACTCGGTTTTGGTCTGACTCCATGCACTGTAAGGCAGAAATTCGTTGTGAGCATCGGCGTAGCTGTGCATAGCCAGCATGGTCTGCCGCAAAACATTGCCGCAGTTGGAAAGCTTTGCCTGCTCACGGGCGGCACTCAACGCCGGTAAAAGCATCGCCGCAAGAATGGCAATAATGGCAATTACAACGAGGAGTTCAATAAGGGTAAAGCATGCTTTACCCTGCCCCTGGGCAGGGCGTCTGCAAGGGTTGCTCGCCTTATTCCATCGGGAATGGTGGTGGTTTTGTTTCATCTTACTTCTCCTTTTTACAATATGATCTTACTTTTTCGATCGAACCTGTTACAAAAGCGTCGGGCTTAAACTGGCAAGCGTATTCCGCCGCCGGAGCGTCATGCACAAAGTAGATCGCACTCCAGAGTTGGTGCTGCCGGAGTTTCTGCAATTCTTCCGCGTTGCAAAATCCGTCAGCAAATATCTGCCGGGGGATGTTCACCCCGTACAACCCCAACTCTTTTTGTTCGGCAAGCAGCCCTTTGGTCACGGCGGCAGCATTTTTGAATAAATGGGGTTTGACATTGCCGCTCAACTTGCCGATATACTTGCCTTTGACCACTTTACGCAATCCCAAATGTTTGACCAGCCGGATCGCCGGATATTTTGCTTTAACATAGATCAGCACCTTTTGTGAAAAAGTGGCAACCATTATCTGTTGAGGCTTGATCTGGTTTTTCAGCATGATTTCAATGGCTTTATCCACCGTTTTTTCTTCGGCATCTTTGGGGTCAAGCCAGAACTCCGGAGCGGTTTTCACTATATCCAACGCTTCCTGCAAAGTAAGGAGTTTTTCGTTTTTATAACCGCCTACCGGCACAAACACGCCCCTGGACTTGATTTCGGCAAGAGTTACATCTTTGATTTTAACATTCCAATTCATCGTCCGCTTCAAAGTCTTGTCGTGACTTACAACCACCACTCCATCTTTGGTGGACTGCACATCCAGCTTGATAATATCCGCCTTGAGCTTCATTGCCAGCTCAAATGCCGGGCGTGATGCCTCCGGAGCTGCAAATTCCTCCCCCCGGTGAGCAACACATTTGATCGTTTCCGGGGCTGCAAAACTCTGCCACGCCAGCAGGCTGCATACTGCCGGGATCAGCAACTTTTTCAAGAAACCTTCCATAATTCACGCTCCCTTGTAACAGACAAACATTCAAAAATATGCCATCGTTGGCACATGTTGATAAAAAAATTTCTATATATATTTAGCACCATTCACCAAAAAAGTCAAGTCAACGGCACAAAAAAATTGGATTAAAGTTATTTTCATTGCTCCGGCGGATGGGGCAGCACCCGCCGAAGTGATTTATATCAAGCCTCTTGTGTTTCTTCTATCTTGTCGGTGGCGGCACCGAGTTTATCCAGTTTTACAAAAATGACTATCATAGTTACAAAAATCACATCCACAGCGGATTCAAAAGCACTCATCCCGCCTGCCACGCCTTGGCTGCCGCCTTTGAGTGCCAGATATGCCTGAACAGCCAACGCCCCCAGCATCAGCACCCGCATTATCATCACCAGAAACAGCACCCCGTGATGAGGCACAAAGACATCTTCGCCCCGCAGTTTGCGTTTGATATTCTTCATGATCTTCATACGCACCGCCAGATAGTACCCCAGTGCGATCAGCGATACCGGCAAAGCTGCCATCAAATAAAGTTTGTGTTCTTCCGGCAAATTGTGTTTTTTAGCGTAAAAACTCCAAAACACATTGATCGCCACCGTGGCAAACAAGGCAAAATCGATACCGTAAACCGCCATCTTGCTCCAGAATGGCGAAGCCTCCACGGCTTGTGATACTTCCATTTTTTCGTATCCTGTTTCCGACCACGGTGCCGGAGCTTTGTAGCCGCCGAACCCGCCCAGCTTGCAATAGTATTGATAGACCTTGAGGTAGCAGAACACCACGCCGATATAAGCTGCGGTCTGCCAGACATAGACAAAGCGGTAGGCATCCTCGCCCATGCCCAAACCTTTGTCGCTTTTGAGAAAATCCAT
>JAZSHD010000190.1:0-5630 GCA_045533055.1 Victivallaceae bacterium
GGCGTGGCACTGGCTGCCATGCTGGGCAGTTGTGTGTCTGCCGGTTTGGTGATGCAGGCAATGCTGCAAGCCCGCGACAGCAGCCGGCTGGTGTGGAAACACATTAAAATCCACTGGGGTATGCTTAAAGAGATGCTCAAGATCGGGCTGCCCGCCGGTATGCAGGGGGCAATGTTCAGTATTTCCAATATCACTATCCAATCGGCAGTCAACAGCTTCGGCTGGCAGGCGATCGCCGGGAATACGGCGGCTTTGAGTCTGGAAGGTATCGTCTATGTGGCGTGTTCATCTTACTACTACACCTCCATAAGTTTTGTTGGGCAAAATCACGGGGCAGGGAAGCTGGAACGGATCAAAAAGAGTGTGCTTTACTGTGCATTGTGTACTTTTATAGCTGGCGTTATTCTGGGGTGGGGGTGCTTTCTGCTGGGTGATAAATTGCTCGGATTTTACAACCCTGATCCGGAAGTAATCAAGTGGGGCATGATCCGGCTGCGGATAATGTTTACGGTTTATTTTTTGTGCGGCTGGATGGATGTGGTAAGCGGTTCGCTGCGTGGTTTGGGGCACTCCATCAAGCCTATGCTGGTGATTATGCTGGGCGTATGCGGCTTGCGGGTGGCGTGGGTCTTGTGGGTGCTGCCGTGGAGCCGCTCTATGGAAACACTTTTTATTTCGTACCCCGTTTCGTGGATGCTGGTTATTATGATCAATGGTGCAATGCTCTGCTGGGTCTATCGGAAAATGCTTAAAGAACAGCGGTAAACCTGTACGACTGGTTCGGACAGGTCGGACAGGTCGGTTGCAGGCTTACATCAAACCCTCCCAAATCTTCCCAAAATTCTCAAAATTCTCAAAATTTCCGTTTTTTTTCTGTTTTTTAGCGATTTTCAGCAATAAAAAATTGGCAAAATGCAAATCCCTGTATTAACTTATCCCATGATAAGTAAATTATTATATTAATATATAACAAAAACCTTTGCAGAAAAGGGGGTTCTCCATGACCGAATACACAGTAAAGAATGATGCAGAAATGGAATACGCCGGCAGCAACGCCGGAATATTTTTGACCACTACACTCTGGAATCAAAGCGGCAATATTTTTGTTGATGTTGATGGCATACGAACCAGTCTGGGGGTGGTTTACAACAAGTATTGTCCGAAGTACAATGGGGTCGACCTTGCAGTTACCGGTTGTTCCAACACTGCTGACTCGCAGATAATCTACTACTGGCTGGAAAAAGGCTACGCCGATGAATTGAATTTTACCGTTGACGGAACTGAAAAATTTTCGATTAAAGATCCAGCCGGTACCGTTAATAATGTAACACTCAATAATGTTGACAGTAAATATGATTTGCTCAGTGTCAGCGAATTGAATACTATTTTGGCAAATAAGGATGTAGTTCCCGAATACCGGAAAAACTGGAACGGCGATAAAACTGAACTTGGTAATTTTATTGCCGCACTGAACTTTTACTGTGGGGTAAAGAATGGTTCTGCCTATGGCGGTTCGACCGGTACCGGATCATTGTCCTCCGGCGACTCTTACAAAGGGGATTTTGCCCAAGCTTTTAAAGCTGCCGGTTTTGACAGTTACTGGCGTATAGGTGTTCTGGGTGGTACTGTGGCGAACAAGATTTATAACTACCCCACGGACAACACTTATACATTTACCGATCTGGGGCACTCCATCTTGCAGGAAAATCTGGACTATGGCGAAGTTATCCGTATCGGCATACCCGGTCATGCAATTTATATGGATGGATACCGGGTTATTGATGGCAAGGTGGAGTATCACATCAACTACGGTTGGGGAATATACAGTACTTCAACCAAATGGTACGATGAAGCTGCGATGGAGGCTATTCAAATAGATGATATCGGTATTGATATATCGCCGGATACCAATGTGGTGGTTTCCAGTGATCGTTCTGACTATTGGGGCGGTTCTTTCAAGCGTGGTTTGGAACGGCTCAATCATATCCAGACTGAACGCCGCGGCTTCGGAGATAATGGCGATGCTGTGGAGTTCAAATTTGACGATAAGGTTAAAGATGCCGTTATTGATATTGCCAATAAAGTCAACAGCGGTAAAGAGGTTGCTGAGATCACCAGTAATTGCGATGTTGAGTTCAAGAATATCAATGTCAACTTTACTACCAGTTTGCACAGTGCATTCATATCTGCTTCAGCGATGAGTTTTGAATTTGCAGATGGCAGTATAGTTTTGACTGCCACCGGCGGTTCTAATAATGTAAT
Organism: Victivallaceae bacterium; assembly: GCA_045533055.1. Lineage (GTDB taxonomy): Bacteria > Verrucomicrobiota > Lentisphaeria > Victivallales > Victivallaceae > SIG78. Next base: position 2,263 of record JAZSHD010000190.1, read on the forward strand.
TTTGCAGAACGGCAATAAGCAGGTCATTCTTACTCTGGATGACAGTTTTATTTATACCGGAAATTACAGCAGTACAGAAAATACGCTGGTGGGCATACTCGATGACTATACCTGGAGCGATTTGACTTCTGAATTAACAACCACAATCAGCGGCAATGTTGTCAACAGCGGCAGTGCAGACGATATTGTTACTCTGAAAGGCAACTCGGCTTTGCTGGGAAATCTTTACCTCGGTGCCGGCAATAATGTGCTGAATGTGGAAAGTGGTTCGACTTTCTATGGAGCTTACGCTTATAACGGAGGCAATCTTGCAGTAAATCTGACGGTCAACGCCGGAGTTGAAAAAGGCAGCACCATGCTGAATATTACTGAAGGGGATGAAAATTTCTGGAACGCGGCCTCCAAGACATTGAATGTTACTGTTAATGGTTTGAACGACAACGAATCCATAACCCTTTACTCCGGCAGCAGCATAGAAGGTGTTAAAGTCAATCTCAATTTTGCGGGCGAAACGGCAGCAATCTATACAGACGATGCAACAATCAAAACAGAGTATCGTCTTTACTTCGGTAATGGAGAAATTGTGCTGGCTCGTAATGTGCAGCCTGCCGTTATCGGGACGATAACCCAGACAATTCAGGGGCAGGTAGTAGATGGGTTTACCAACGGAAATGTTGAAGTTCAAGCAGGGTTTTCCGATAATACTGCAAAAAAATATTATTACTTTTCCGAAAAAGGTGATTTAGACCCCGCAGCGATTGATTCAAATGCCTGGATCATGTTTACAGAAGATAGTGTAACTGTTGAAAAAAATTGTTTTGTCTACTTTAAGGCGGAAAACAGCACTGGCGATGCTGTGTACAGTGCCAATCCCTGGCATGTAGAATGCATTGACAAAGAAGGTCCCAGTTTTGACGGATTTGTTTTTGCTCCGGATGTTACAACGCCTACCAATAAAGAATACACTATTACAATCGGAACCTCAAATAGCGATTGTGACCGCATGGAAGTTTGGGTCATTCAGGGAGGAAAAAGGGTTGACTGTTCACAAGAGGTTGCCAATACCGGGGAAATGAAAGTTGCAGAGAATTGTAAAATCGAAGTTATTCTTTATGACAAGCTGGGCAACAAGTCTACTAAAAACTTTGAGATAAACAATATAGACAAGATAGCCCCTCTTGCCCCGGAAATTACCAATAAACCGGCTGCAAATGCCCCCTTGATCCCTCATCTCCATTTGGAGGTTAAATATGAATCCGGGGCAAAACTTTGGTATTGTTTCAGCACTGATGGTAAGAATTACAATAACTGGGCTGAATATGACAAGGATGTGCTTTTTAAAGAGAACTGCTTTGTTAAGTTCAAGGCAATAGACCCGGCAACCAATGAATCAAAAGAAACAGTTATTGAGCTTACCAACATCGACGGTAAAGCTCCTGTTGAACCGGTAATCACTCCAAACATTTCGGACAAAACCAATAAAAATGTTGAGCTGACTGTGCAAATTGATATGAATGATGATTTTGAGTCATTCAGCTACACATGGACTGCTGTTGATGAAAATGGCAAAGAAATAACTCTCAGCAGTGAGCCGCTCTTGAAGATACACCTTCCTGCAGACGGTATCATCAAGATCAATGCAGAAGAAAATTCAACATACAAATTCCTTCTCAAAGATTCAGTCGGCAATACAACTGCAACAGTGCATAAAGTAGAAAATATTGATAAAACAGCCCCAGTCGCGCCGAAAGTATCCTCGATAACTCCCGAGTTTGATACTCAGGGCAATGTAACGGTAAAAGTAAGTTTTGCCGGCGATGATGTGGTAGTCCGGCAGTATTACTGGGTTGCTCTTTCTGAGCAGAAAGACTCATTTACGCCGGCAGATATCAAAGAGGAAGATTGGCTTGACTACAGCGATGGTATGACTTTTACCGAGAATGGTACATTGTATTTGCGGAGTATTGATGATGTCGGCAATGTTTCCGCAATAGGAGAGTACACAATCAATAATGTTGACCGCACTGCTCCGGCAGCCCCGGTAATCATGAGCGACAGCGACGGCAGAGTCACTGACAAGCCTGTAATGGTGTGGGCTGACTTTGGGGAACGCAAAGTTGAAGTGATCAAGTATTCTACGGATGGTGAAAAAACATGGAGTGTTTTTGATCCTTACAAGCCTGTCATTCTTGAAGGGCATAATCCTGAAGAAGAATTTGTAATATCATTGAAGGCAGTCGATAAAGCAGGAAATGTTTCCAAAACAGTCAAAGTTGCTCTTGATGACAAAGGCATGATAAAGGAAATGCCTGTATGGTCATGGGTAAAAGATGACGCTGTTCAACTGCAGTTTTGGAATGGAGTCAGCTGGGAAGATTATGATACTGCCAATAAGATTCTCTGCAGTAAAAACGGTGTGCTCTCTTTCCGGGCGATCGACGCTGCCGGAAATATATCTGAAACAACAGATTACCGGATCAACTGCATTGATACGGTGGTAGCCGATGCTGTTGACAAAACCAAAGTCTTTATCGACAGCAAATACACGGCAGCCAATACCCAGGGCAAATTCCAGGATGGCGTATTGCTGGTGTGGGGCGAAACAGCCTTTTCTTCAATGGAAGAAGCCAGAAAGAAATATGATTTCAGCAAGCAGGAAGTTAAAGATAAGGTAGTAATAGTTGCCAACAACCTGAAGTCTGAAGATGTGGATAATCTTGATGGAGTCAAACAGCTCTCCGCAATACAGGTTACGCCCAGCGGTTCGATCACAGACCATAATTACTCTTATCAGAGCAAGGGCAAGGCAGAAAAATCTTTCTCGCTTGCAGGTGAAAAATATGATGAACTCGAAGTAAAATGGTTCAAAGATGTTGCATTGAGCGGCAACAGTAAAATCAAGGTTGTTGACGGCGGTAATGCAGAATACAAATCCAGGCAGCAATACAGCAATGATGGCACTTCTCTGACCAGACATACATCACAAAACGAATCGGCAATCGGTTTCTTTACCGCGTCCGGCAAGAGCGAAGTAAAAAATGTCAGCGGATTTTTGACCGTTGAAATAGCAGATGCTGTAATCGGTAAGCTGGAAGGCGGTAAAGCACTTTCTGTCGAAGACAGCAAGATCGTGAACAATGCCCGGCAGTACAAAAGCAATATATCTGCCAAAGAGAGTGCCGCTGCTGCCGGTAAGGCATATCTGAAAGGGCAGACTGTACTGGGGAATAAAGGACAGAACAACGAGCTCAATGTTGAGAATTACAAAGATGTAGAGGTGCAGTCGGCAGTGATCTACGGTTTGGTTGCAAACAGCAAGAGCGACCTGCAGAAGTCCGAAGCATTGACCCGCACCGCCAACAAATCTG
>JAZSHD010000053.1:0-3029 GCA_045533055.1 Victivallaceae bacterium
AGTACCGACCCTTATTGGGTACAGAGCTATAAAAAAAAGCATCTGAAAGTCAAACCGATTTTCAGATGCTGTGTTTTTTAATAACCCCAATCAGATCACATCATATCCAAATTAAGTTTGGCGGCATTTGCTGCTTTTTGAGTATGCTGAAATTCCCAACCGTAACTGTTGAGATAGTTGGCTAAATAGATCCAACGGCGCAATGCTTCGGCATCTTTTATTCCGGCACTGATTTTTGCGATTTCCTGAACTGCTGCGGCGATCTTTTCCGGCTCTTTTATCAGCGTTCCAAACTCCAGAAAACGCAATGCGTTGTCGTAAGAACCGCCCAGCAGCGGTGTCATGACATCTCTGGCAAAGTCGCCGGTACTGTTCAAAGGGTTATCGCCAAAGTAACTCAATGCCAGATAGTTGAATTCGCTGGTCGAATTAAAGGGCGAACACTCTCCGAACATGGATACACTCTGTATGCCCGACTTATACGCCATTTCGCACTGCCGCCGGACTTCTTCCACCGCCAGCGTGTGCCTTCCGCCTGACCACTGGGTGGAGTGGTGGCAGCGGAAGATGTGCTGGTATTTCCGCAAATGTTCCGGCAGTAAGGGCTCTTTTGCCCACGCTTCGTAATTTACGCCGCGGTCGCCCCATTGCAGGAAAGTACTTTCCGGCATTTTCAAAAGTTCTTTCATCGCCGGATTTCCGGCATCAAAATAAGTCGGGTTGTTGCGGAAGTGTCCGTACATTTCGCAAATCACCCACGCATCCGGTTTACTGGTACGGACTACCTCTCCGGCTTGCGGATAGATGTTTGCCATATCGGCAAAGTAGAACGCCGGACTGCGGAGTTTATCGGCATTCATCGCCTCCCGCCGCTCCCGGCACTTGTCGCAATGGCAAAGTCCCAGCCAGCTGTCGCCGACTTCCATTTGAATACCCCCCAGATCCGGGATCATGCGGAACAAAAGATCCAGACAATCAAGTATGTAGTTATTCAAAGTTTTGTTGGAAGGGCAGCCGCAATACTCGATCTTGTTGTGCTTGTCGGTACGGGGGACAACGGTTTTGTCGCCGCCGATATTTCTGCCGATACAATCGGGGTTTTTGGCAAGAAAATTTTCCAGACTCAACGGGTGATCGCCTTCGTAAAAAAGTCCGCCATAGCTGTACAGTCCGGCAATAAGATAGATCCTCACCCCTTTTTCCCGGGCATAGGTACACAATCTGCGGGCAGCAAACTCTCCGCCGTGGCACTCCCGCAGCAAACCGACCACACCTACACCGTCGATGCCGTTGGCGGCGGCAAAGTCCACCATGCGTTTGAAGTCGGTTTCAAAGACCTCGGGAGCTTTGGTGTAATAGTTGCCCACACCGGTATTTTGTATGCCATTAACATTGAGTTTCCAATTTGTGGAGTGATCCCAATTCCAAAACAATTTGTGTTGTAGTTTCTGACTCATGATTTTTTGTCTGCAATGGTTCCCCGGTCAAACAGACCGGGGAACAAGGTTGTTTATTTTTTTATGATCTGAAAGCCGTAGGTCATACCGCTTCGGACTTTGAACTTTTCGCCGGACTGGAGTTTTTCCGGCACCGGCCCGGCAATACCTTTGGCGTAACAGCCAGCGGGCAGCTCCAGAGCCCGCTCGCCGGAGCCGGTGGCGTGCAGAAACAGCACATCGTTGCCGATCCAGTATTGGTCTTTGTTCAAAACCTTACTATAACGCCGGATGTTGTTTTTTTCCATCAATTTGGCGTAAAACTCTACGGGCAGATTGGTAAGGGTGCTGAAATAGTGGGTGGCACCATTGATCTTCTTTTCCACCAGTGCCGGTTTGCCGTCAGCAGTCCTGCCGATGACCCGGTCGTAGCCGCTTACCGGATAGAACCAGGGGCTGCTGGCAAAGCCGTTTTCGGCTTTAAGGCTGCCGAATTCCGGGATCAGGGTCATTGCCGGTTTGACTTTATCCAAAACCATATCAAACTTTATACCCAGAAAATCGCCGTTGTTCTTTGCCGAAGGTCCATGGGTAGGGTAAGAAGCTCCGGCACTGTAAAGCCACACCACTACTGCTTTTTCTTTTTCAAAGCGTTCCATAAGTTTTTTGCGTTGTTCAGCGGTCAGCATGATCATGGGGTGCATGATGTAAAACTTGAGTTTTTCCAGTTTCACTTTATCATCCAAAAGGTCATAAACCATCAGATTGCGGAAAGGTACCGCCAGCTGATTGACATACTTGTAGATCGCTTCGGAGGCAATGGTAGTGGGGTTGTCGTCGGCAGCATACTTGGTGTACCACACCGAATCCCGGCTGTTGACTACGCAAACTTCAAAGGGTGTTGTGCCTTTGACTGGGCCTAATTTCATGTAGACATCGTTGGTAAAAGTAACCGCTTCGTTGATGGCTTTTTCGTCGAACTGACTGCCGGAAAGGTCGTACCAGTAATTAAGTGTTCCGGTGGCAATGGTACAGCCGAATGAACGCAGGAACTGACCGATATCGTTCTGCGGGCGGTCAGGTGTTCCGCAATAAACTATGTTGGCAAGGTTGTCGGTAACCAATGTATAACTGGTACGGACATCCTGTTCAATAAACACCGCCTTGCCCCGGAGCACCCAGGGATCCCACACATGCATCAAAGCTCCCGGCTGACCGGTTTTGCGTACAGTGTAACGCAAAGGTGCATGGGTGTAATCAAAGTAGGGCCCCAGCACAGTTTCCATAAAACCGTTGTGTCCGTTGCTCTGGATGTTGCGGCGGGGATTGGCGATCATTTCCGAAAAATATCCGTAATAAGCCCCTACCAGCCACTTGCCGTCGGTCTGTTCTTTGGTGAATTTCCCGAAATGGTTCAACACTTCTGCCAGAACCAGACTGCGGAACTTGAAAAAGTCAATCATCATCATATCTTTTGCAGGATCCAGCAGTTCGCCGACACTCCCCTGCCGGGCGATTTCGTGGGATGGCATCTTTACCTTGTCAAAGGTCAAGCCGGGCTGATTCCACGCTTTGGCAAGGGCGGCATCGGTT
>JAZSHD010000051.1:0-6376 GCA_045533055.1 Victivallaceae bacterium
TACCTCTTGTTTTTATTCAAGATGCGGTTGCGGAACCCGTCTTTAATATAATTCAAGAGGTTTATTTTTGCTTGAAGCTAAAGCTCTTTTTAGCTACTTACCGGCAGAGCCGGTAGTTTTTTTGTCCTAAAGGAGGACAAATAAAAAAGGTCGGAGGATTTCTCCTGCCGCCAAACGGATAATGAGTGAAACATAACCGTCATCTTTGCCAATGACTCTGGCAAGCTCGTGGACATTGGAAAACTTACCGCTGTCGATCAATGCCTGCCAGCGAAACACTTTTTCCATGATGCAAAAAAGATCACCGCAAATCAGAAAATAGTTTTATTCCGGAATGATTCGGCATGGAATGGTTATGATTTCTTTTAACAATTCACCTTTTTTAGGACGAATGGAAATATATAACTCTGAAGTCTTTGAGTACCCGGAAGCGTAGCATAGAACAGTACCGGTTGCCGGGCGAATATCATAACTTTGATTCCGTATGTATTTATAGTTGTTTGCCATTATTGCGGCCGGACCTGGCATAGTATAGTGCAACAGCAGACACACAGTTTTCCTTTTCGGAACTTTGATTTCCTGACCTGGGCAATATTGGTTTTCGGTTTTTGCGTTCAATCCCCATCTTATAATTTCAAATTTGGCTTTTGAAAAGTCGTCTCGGAGCTTTGCGTTTTGGGCTTCGTATGCAAGTTTTTCATTTTCGTTCAGGAGCTTCGGATCGACTTTTACCCGGCATGGAATTTGTGCATATGCGCCGCGATACCCTTTGGTAGACGTTTTAATCAATGCATAAAATGATGCATTTCTGTATCCCCAGTAATCATTTCTTGCAGGGGATACTGCACTTAAGATGTAAGTACCGCTGCGGTTGATTGTAGCGGAAGACTGAAAACTTTCTCCTTCGGTGTCTTTGATTATGAGCTTTCCTTTGAATCGTGGAGGCAGTGAACAAATGACTTTGAAGAAGATCTTTTTGCAGGGAGGGACATTGATTTCTTTAGCTGCGTTGAATGGTTTGTCTATTTTGTTGCGGGAAGTTCCCCAGTGCGTAATTGTAACGTTGGCTTCTTTTTTCTTTTTGCCTTTTGTCAAAATAAGTTTTGCTGTTGCAGGAAAATCAGGACAGCCGGGGATGTTTAAGATTTTGTAGAGCTCTGTTATATATATTGCTTGTGGTCTGTATCCGCCGATTGAACCAACTTTTTCTCCGTTAGAATCCAAGATGATTGCCGACGGTACACCGCCTCCGAATTTCAGTTTCCTGGCAGTAGCTTTATTGTAATCCCGCTGTTCCTGTGGCATAGGGATTTTTTGGGATGGAGAATCAAGATAGACCGGAACTATATGCTTCTGTATCAAGTCAGCAAAATAGTCTGTTTGCAGAACATTTTTCATCAGTACTTTACAAAAACCGCACCAATCGGAGCCGGTATTCAGTACATACACGAATTTTCTCTCTCTTTTTGCCTGTTCCAACGCAGATTCCAAATTTATGTGCCATCGGGAATCGGGACCTTTTTTCCATTCTTCAGCAGCATGGACAAACCCGAATGAAATACTGAACAGGAATAATAACAGCAGCAACACTTTTTTCATAACAGAAGCCCCCATTGGTTATCCGGCAGAAAATGCCAAAAGAGTTAAAATGTATTCAAACATCACGACAATAATGGTAAAATATTGATACTGAATGTTAATATAGCATAAAATATACTAATTTCAAATATAAGTCACAGATTAAGTTATTTTTTGGGGCATCTTGCGTTTGTTTCGGAGAAAAAGTCCTTTTGATTGAACAGAAAAGTATTCTCTGTTTTCAAAATCGGTGAAAACAGAGATATTTTCGCAGATTAACGAAGCAATGACCATAATTCATTAATTCGCAACCGTTTGAGCTTGAGAGAATTTTCCGGATTAAGCGAAAATGCCCGACCATTTTTTTTCCCGAAATTCGGGCAAAAAAACATGAAGCCTGTCAAGGCTTCGCTTCATGTACACAGTGCCGCTTCATGCAGCGTAAGCTGCTCTTCATACTTTGCGGCAAGCCGCAAAGTGCTTCATAAATCCGCCTTGACAGATGAAGCATTGTTTGCTGCCGCTCCACAAATGAAGAAGCTTCATTTCATTCAGCTATGAAGCACTTCCGCATACGCTTCGTATAATGAGAAAATAAAAAAATGAGAGATTCTGCTTGCAATAAACACCTTGTTTTGCTATATTAACTATTGAAAGGAAATTTCTTATGGAAAAATCTTCAAATAATGAAGCCGTATAATAAATTCAAAGTAAAAGATTTTCAACTGTCAGAGGAACTGGAAGCAATGCTTCGCAAGGGATATCTCTGGCGTTATTGGTCGGTATGGATATGCGGCATTTTATTTATCCTGAATTGTGCTTGGTACGATAAAGTTGAATGGCTTGCCAATATGAAATACCCGTGGTCACTGCTTTTGCTTTTTGCCTCTCTTTTTATATATATTGTCCGTATCCCCGGAAAATGCCCCGTATGCAAACGCAGAATGTCTGTCGGCGGTTTTACAAAGAAAAAACATTGTATCATAGTTCAATATTGCAAAACTTGCAGGATTTACGGTAAAACCGGAATCAAGCTCTGAAACAATATTTTCTCAAGGTAAGGCATTTGAACCATCCATTGCTTGCTTCGAATATTTCTATATCAGGAAAACCGATGTAATTTGTTATAAAAGCTCTGTACTTCGGTATTCACTTTTATCCAGGATCATAACCAATGGAATTACTTATTTACGGTATTTGCTTGATCCAATGAGTTTGCAAGGTCCCGAGGGCGTATTGTTCTGTTTTTTGGCTGGCTTTATTTATGGATAACATCTATACTTGTTTTTTTGTGCATTTAACTGTTCGGAAACTCCTCTGCATGATCAATAAGAAAAAATAATTGCAGCGATACATCTGTTAAAACATATAAAAACTGTTATCTGCAGTTGTAAATACCTGCGGAATATGGTATATTACAGAAAAACGGCTGATTTGAGTATGGAGCAGCAACTATGAGAATAAAGTTCGTCGGGATCACACTGTTATTTACAGTACCAATCATACTTGTACTTGTTTTTGATCAGGCAAGTACATTATCGCTCCGGAATTTTCTGGAAAATATTTCCGGAACTATATTTTTTATTGATTTGCCGATCGGGATGTGTTTGCTGCACTGTTACTTCCCGCAACTTTTCCGCCATCACAAAAGCAGACATTATTCCATTGTGCCGTGGGGAATATTTTTCCTCGGCTGCTGGGGTATCGTTGCTTTGAAAATGTTCCTTGAAACGCAGTTCGGTGACTATCCTGATAATGGGTTTTCGGTTGCTTGTGCTTACCTTTTCGGCTGGGCGTATATCTGGGTTACGATGATCCCAATCGGAGCTATTTATCTGTTGATCCGGGGAATTCAAAAACTGTGGGATAAAAGAAGCAAACATTGACCAGTATACAGATTAAAAGCTATGGGGGAGATTCAAAAGCAGTATTATGAAATTTGTATGGAATGGAAAAAGTAAGTTAATATTATTCTTTGGGATCTTTATTGGAATGATTCTTTTGCCGGGGTGTGATGATTCACCGACACGCCCCGGTGAAGGATTTTATTCTTATCAGGGATACCGTGATTGGTGGCGGATACCGCTTGATTATCCGTATCAAATCTATGTTGCAGATTCCTTTGAGCAAGGGAACTTTCAAAAATATGATCCATCAACCCTGGTTGCAGAAGCCAAAGGCGATGTTTTGATTCCGGAAATAACAGCCTTTGCAGAAAATGATAAATATTGGCTTTTCAAGACCGGAAAATGCTGTTTTTTATTTGATATTGCTACTCAAAAAGTGCAGCAATTTAATTCCGAAAAAGAGTTGCAGGATTTGCTTGCTCAACAAAAACTCCCCTTACTGGCATGGAAAAAATTAGCGGTATTCTACAAAGAGCGTTGGAAGAAAATTGATAAAATTGCCCAAAGACCTGACCAAGGATTTTTTACCCAACGAAAAAACTATTATGGGAAGCGTATTCCTTTGAAAAAGCCATGGCAAATCGTTATAACTGAAAACAATGCTTTTATCAACCAATATGATGTCAGTCAAACAATATCCGACCGGCTGCCGCCGCAGAAGCATCGTAAATATCTTGAAAATATTGTTGCTGCCAATTATGAAAGATGCTTTGCTGTATTTCAGCAAAGCAACGTTGAAAAACCTTATGGATGCCTTATTTATGCCACAGGCTCGGTACGGAATTTTGCCACCACAGAAGAACTTGACCGTTTTATAAAATTGAACTATCCGGATTCTGCTTTGCCGGAAATGATGGAATTGGAAAAGTTCTATAATCTGATGTGGCAGGCAATAGAAAAAATAAAACAAACCGATCCGCAATAACTCTTGCCTACTGAAAAGGTAAGGAACATTGCACTCATAGTTTACGCTCTCTGCAAAACTCCCCCGGAGTCATGCCGCAGTATTTTTTAAATTTGCGGCAAAAATAACTTGCGGATGCAAAACCTGATTTCTCTGCAGCCGCGTTGACTCCCTCCCCTGCCAACAGACAGCTTTGAGCGTGAGCAATGCGGATCTCATTAAAATATTGCATTGGGGACATTCCGGTAAAATTCCGGAAAACAGCATTGAAGCGGCTTTCCGAAAGATTGACAAAATTCGCAAAATCAGCCACGCCCAAAGGAGATGCAAAATTTTCTTCCATAAACTTCAGGATTTCCGCAAAACCTTCCGGCAGAGATTGTCCGGAGGAGATCTCGGCAATCTTTTCCCCGATAGCATCTACAATAAAATTCAACGGCAGCAGTTTTTTCAGCGACTCTGCAATAAAAGTATTGCCGGCGGCACGCATAAAGGATTTTCTGGTCGCTGAAATTTTTTCTGCCGGAAAGCTACCGCTGATACAGCAGTTGGTCAAAAAGTTGAAACTCCGGGCAAATTCGGGCAACAAATCTGTCGGAAAATGCCGGAAAAACATCTGTATTGCACAGGAGTCGCAGCTGGCAGATCCGGCAATATGTGCTGTTCCCGGTGCAATCAGTATCCACTCGCCGGGTGAGATCGTATCTTTTTTCCCGCCGTGTATGAAAAAGAAATCCCCCTTGACCGCAAGGGTCAACTGCCAGGCAGGGTGACTGTGCAGAGAGGAACTGTAAGCAGATGAATGGTGCAATTCACTATACCATAGGAACGGAACATACAAATTAATATGTATATTACTCATAAACAATGCTTTCTTTATGTTATTTTCTTATGAGAATATAACATTTATTTGCCAAAAAACAAGTTTTTACAGTTGAAAAGTGCAATAAAAAAGTATTTTTGTCTTATTGTAAAACACGGAAGCAAAGTATATATTAAAATCAACCAATAATCATAACCCATACAGGCAGATCAGCAAAAGGAGAAAATCATGACAAAACAACAATTTATTTTCTGCAAAGTAATTCGTTTTACCTTGATCGAACTTTTGGTGAGTAAAACTTGTCAAATAGGTGTTTTGCCGTTGTATTACCTCAAAAACAACTGGCTTTAATATAGCATATTTTCTGTGAAATTTCAACCTTTTTATTTTTTTATTTTTAGAGGGTATAAATCAAAACCACCGGCTCAGCCGGTGGTATGCACCACGCCTTCAACGCGATGGCACCGGCAGCCCGACACGGGCTTTGAATTATTTACCACTTGCAACTACTGTCCTACAACTGCAAATGCAGTAATACATAACAAACTCATAGTTGCAACTAACATTATTCAATGTCATCAAATGCTCGCATTTGATTAATGACTTTGTCATCTTTAAGCTAAAGCTATTTCGGCTACATACCGGCTCAGCCGGTAGTTTTTTTACGCTAAAGCAATATAACAATTCATGAGGAGGTTTCCTCCTCATGAATTCAGAGGATGTTAGCCGTTGAGTTTCTTCTTTATGATAGCAAGCAAAATGTATATTTTTGTTTGGAGCTCATCATAGGCTTGCGTTCGTATACAGCGCCCCATACCATCATGATCCATATCTTGTATCATTTCTTCGAGCTTTCGAACGACTTTGGTACTGGTAGCTAAAACCGTGGCATTGCAATCAATCAAGCACTTTGCAATTGCGTAATCAACTTCGTATTTCTGTTTTTTATTAATCCATGTTCTATCAATGGAACCATCCTCATCATCAGGGGTTCCAGGATAGGTGTAATTGAGGCGACTTCTAACTTGACTTCTAACTTTATCGATATCTGCCATGTATATTCTCCTATGGCGGTTACTGTTTTTGGGCTTCCCATGTCGCGGTTGTTCCAAGGTAGCGAGTCTTGAATGTCAACAAGCAAAGTCGGATCGTAGCCATGTCGTT
>JAZSHD010000262.1:0-8974 GCA_045533055.1 Victivallaceae bacterium
TTATCTATTTGTTACACAAATAGATAAATGCCCTTTAAGTTTTGAAAAGATTTTATTCAACATCTTTACTGTTCATCAACCGATATTGGGAACAGAGCCTAATCTTTATGCGGAGTTTGAATTTGCCGCCAACACTGGTGAAAAGATTGATTTCAAGCCCGCCGGAAGTGCGGTACAAGGTTTTTGTTTCAAAAGTTCCTTCCTTGGCTCCGGCAGAGAGGGATACAAAACCATTCATCCGCAATTTGTAATACAAACTTGAAACATCCCCAGCGTTATGTATTTACTGCCATTGAGCCACGCTGTTTTGACCGGGTGTAGGATGCCTTTGCCGCGGCGGGAAAAAAACAGCACTGTATCGGTAGCCGAACCACGGTCGACGAGGCTGCGGGTGCCGCACCGATATAATAATGTGGTGTTCGGAAATAGGGAGGCTGTTGCAAGTAATCATAGTATAACAGCAAATATTTGCAAATTATTTAGTTAATGAATTTGACTTTTCAAGAAAATCGTATTACATTTTCAGCAGTGATATGTGACATCTTTTATAATGAAAGGATCGGAAAATGAAAAAAGCTCATGTATTGAATCCTGCCCATGGGCAGGGTAAAACATGTTTTACCCTTATAGAGCTCCTTGTTGTAATAGCCATCATCGCAATCCTGGCGGCAATGCTTCTGCCCGCTCTTTCGCAGGCACGAAAAACTGCCCGCAGCTCCGCATGTTTGAACAACCTCAAACAAATAGGTCTGGCGATCGGTATGTATGCCAATGACTACGACGACAATGTCTGTCCTGCCCGTTATAAATATGTAGGCAATAACTCCACAACCAACTCCAGCTGGATGGCACTCCTGGCTACCGGCGGGCAGGGCGAATACAATGCCCGCAATCAGAACTCGCCATACGGTCTGGTAGTCATCAAAAGTTTCAACTGTCCGGAAGCCGTGACAAGTGAATTTTCCTATTCCAGTTACGCCGCAAACGGCCGACTGATGGCAACTCACACAGACGGTAATGAATGGGCAAGAAGACAGTTCAAAATCTCCAGTTTTTCCGATCCTTCAGCAGCCAGTCTTATTATGGACTCTAACCGCAATTCCGACTATGTCATCGGCTATCCTTATTATGTAAGTGTACGCCATGGCAACGAGCAGCGGGCAGTAGGCAATTTGAGCGATTGCCCCAATATGGACAGCACTTTCAACACTGCTTTTGCCGATGGTCATGCGGAAAGCCGAACCTATCGGGCATTCAATCCCAACGGAGTTTCCAGCAGTAATCCTATGGAAAAAATGCCTGACGGCAGTCCGCTGGGTACCTATTCCATCGTACCCAAACAGTAAAATTGTTATGAAAAAACTATTGACGTTTGTTTTAGCGTTGTTGGGTATTTACAGCTGGGCAGCTCCGAAATGGGATCTTTCGGCAGTAAGTGCCAATAAAGTCAAAGTCAGCGAGCTGAAACTCAAAAACGGCAAAAATCCAATCAAAGTCCGGGCGGCATCCTTTCTGCTGGCTATGAGCGACAAAACCGGGATTTTTACCATGGTCGCCGCTCCGGTGGGAGTTAATGAAAGTGATAAATATCCCACAGTATTTATCCGCACACCCTACGCCCAAGCCAATGCCGCCAAACTGGCAATGTTCTGCCAAAGTCAGGCAGCGTGGTTGAGCAAAGGTTATGCGGTAGTTTTTCAGCATTGCCGGGGCACCGGGGCAAGCGAAGGGGAGTTTTACCCCTACACCAACGAACGCGCTGACGGGCTTGAAGCGTTGCAGATGATCCGGAAGCTGCCCTTTTACAATGGGGAAATTTTCCTGACCGGGCAGAGTTATCTTGCTACGGTGCATTATGCTTATCTGGATGCCGCACCGGAAGATGTGAAAGGTGCAGTCTTGCTGGTGCAAGGCATTGACCGCTACAACTTCAGATTCCGCAACAACATGCTGCGGGCAAGTTCGGCGGGGTGGCATTTTATCAATTTCCGGAAAAACAGTAAGATCAAAAAGAATTATTCAGAAAGTGCCTTCCGCACGCTCCCACTGGCGGATATGACCCAAAAGGTCTTTGGCGAAAGCGTTCCATCTATTGACAATATGCTGAAAAGTGCCGATCCGGCTGCTGAATACTGGCAAACTCCGGATGGGGGCAGCACTTTTCAAAAGGCGTTGAGCAACTTCAAGTTCCCCATATTGTTTGTGGGCGGCTTGTACGATATTTATACCGGGGAAAACTTCAATATGTGGCGAAAATTAACGCCGCAGCAGCGGCAGATCTCGGCAATGATCATGACACCCTACGATCACTCGCCTTCAACAAGATTCCGGGCCGGACACCACCCCGTAGACTTTGAAAACGGCAGTTTGGATAAGGTGTGGAAAGATTTCCGCTATGACTTTTTTGAATATTGCCGCAACCGGGAGAAAAAGTTGGAATTTATCACTCCGGGGAATATAACTTATTACAGTTTGTGGGAAAAAAAGTGGTGCACCGAACCGGATCTGCCAGATGGCTCTGAAAAGCTCACCTTCTATCTGGGCAGCCGAACTTTGCAAAAGAGTTCTGCAACTGGCTCAATAAGCTATGTGTACGATCCCCTTGACCCCGCTCAATTCCCCGGCGGATGCAACTACCGTTTTGGCGGTATGGCTTTGCAGAAAGAGCCGGATTTCCGCAAAGATGTGGTTTCGTTTGTGTCGGACGCCTTTGATAAAACCGTCAGAGTCCGGGGCAAGATGTCGGCAAAAATTTATGTGAAAAGCGATTGCGAAGATACCAGCTT
Organism: Victivallaceae bacterium; assembly: GCA_045533055.1. Lineage (GTDB taxonomy): Bacteria > Verrucomicrobiota > Lentisphaeria > Victivallales > Victivallaceae > SIG78. The sequence goes on from JAZSHD010000262.1 coordinate 2,787, forward strand.
TTTCCTGCGTTTAAGCATTGTTAAAGGCGATAAAACTTACTGTTTGCGGGATGACATCATGCCTGTAAGCAAGCAGTATTCCAACTATAAACCCAATACAGTTGTGCCGCTGGATTTCAGCTTTATAGAACACGCTTTTGTCTTGGAAAAGGGCGATAAACTCCGGTTGGATATTTCCAGTGCCTGCTGGCCAACATTCCTGCCCCACACCAATTATAAAGGCGATCAATATAAACAAGCAACTGTAAAGCAAGCGAACAATACTATTATATTCGACAATTCAACTGTTACAATAAATGCTTTACCATAAGGGATTTATTAAATGCAAAAAATATTGAAAACTTTGTTTATGCTGGCAATCTCCGGCGTATTTTCCGCTGTTGCCGCCCCTGCGGAATACACCGTAAAAATGGCAAATTCGCCTATCAAGCTTGATGGAGCATTGAACGAAAAGGCGTGGGATAGTGTGCCTTTTGCCGGAGGCTTTACCACTTTTAACGGTGCAAAAGCGCCGGAAAAAACCAAATTCAAGGTTTTGCAGGATAAATTCGGGCTGTACTTTGCTTTTGTTGCCGAAGATAAAATAATCAAAAGCGAAAAACGCCTCAACGGAGCGGTCTGGTTTGACGACAGCATTGAGATATTTCTTGCACCGGTGGCAAATTTTTCCAGCGATTTGAACATTCGGGAATATTTCCATTTTATTTTCAACCCCGACTCTTCCATATTCAACAATAAATCCGTGGGTGGAATTCTGGGCGACTGGTCAAGCATCTGGCAGGCGGCTGCCCGCCGGGTGCCGGGCGGTTGGACGGCGGAAGTCTATCTGCCATTCTTTCCGTACAGCAGCAGCGAAGATACCAGCTGGCGGTTCAACATCGGCCGCTCCCATTTTGCAATTGATGGCAAAAAGCCCCAGCATTCAGTGTGGGCTCCGGCTGCAGGGTATCACAAGCCGGACAACTTTGCGCAGCTCAAAAATATCAAACTTGACCGCAAATTTTATCTGCCAAGTGTAAGCAATCTATCGAGCAAAGAGCAGAAGATTTGCGGAAAAATTGAAAACACCGGCAAACGCAAACTTGATTTGGAAGTAAATTTTTACCAGCAGAAAGCTTTGAAAAAGCAGATCAAAAAAGCCAATATCACCGCCGGAACTTTTGCATTTCCCGTGGATATTGCTCCGGGCGATTGGGAAGTTGTATCCATATTGAAAGATGGCGAAAATATTGTGGATTTTCAGAGTAAGCAACTTACTTTCAGCGATTCCCCGGTGGAAGTCAAGGTGGTTGCTCCAGCTTACCGCAACACGGTTTTCCCGGATGATAAGCCGGTGTTTACTGCTGAAATAAAGTTTGCCGACAAGCTTGAAAGTGCCAAATTTGATTTGCTGGATAACCGGGGGAAAGTCTTGCAGAGCAAAGTATTGAAAAGTTCCGGCAAGCTGACTTTCTGTTTGAAAAATCTGGCGGCTGGGTCATACAAGGTCACCGGCCCCAGGCAGGATATTACGCTTAAAATCGTCAAAACTGGCAATTATGTCAAACTCGATAAGCAAAAACGCTGTGTGGTCAACGGTAAACTCTTTTACCCCCGGGGCTTTATGGCGTGTCAGAAAAATTCGCTGCCCATCTTGCAGAAATACCACTACAATCTGGCACACTTTTATATTCTCCACCGGCAAGGTCTGCCCGAAGTGCTTGCCATGCTTGATGAAGCTCAAAAACACAATTTGATGGTATCGCTTTCGCCATTCTGGAAAAACCGTCTGCCCGGACTTAAAGGTCTTAAAAAAGTAAAAAAGAGCGAAATGAAAAAATTTGTTGATACCGTGAAAAAGCACCCCGCATTCTTCGGCTGGTATCTCTTTGACGAACCCCGGGGGCAGGCGTTTATCAACGAATTGGGCAAATATTATGAGCTGTTGAAAGAGTGGGACCCGAAGCACCCGGTGATTGGTGTGGATAACTCCGCACAAAACTGTCTGGGCTTGCTTAAACACAGCGATATACTCTCGCTGGATATGTATCCCAGCCCCAATGTAAAGGATTACCTTGATTTATCCATTGCCAGCGTGGTCGCCAGCTGCCGGAAAGTTGCCAACGAGAAAACCGACGGTGTTTTCTGGTACACACCACAGGCGTTCAGCCGCGAAAGTTACCCATCTCCGGCACACTTTGTCCGTCCCCGGGGCTTGAATATACCTGAAATCAAAGCCTCGGTCTACGGCTCCATCGCTGCCGGTGCCAACGGTCAGCTGGCGTTCAAGATCGGTGACCCCAATTTGCCCATTGGTTCGGCTGACCGCAACGCCGGGATCTTTAATTCCGAAGATATGAAAAAAGGTTATCTGGAGATATTGGGCAACGAATTCAAAGCTCTGGAACAGGCGTTACTGGGCGATGAGTTCGTTGTAAAATCCAGCGGTCTGATGCGTGCATGGCACAGTAATGATGCCGATTGGATATTGCTGGTAAATGTGGAACTGAAAGATCAAACTGTAAGTGTGGAATATCCCGGCAAACTTTACAGCTTTCAGGATGAGCGTACCTTTACCGGGAAAGTCAAAAAAATCAAACTGAAACCCTACGAAGTACTCTGGCTGGTCAGTAAAAAGTCCAAATAACTGACACCGTTCCGGCGCTGGATTTCAACAGCAAAGCAAACTGCGGCTCCGGAACTTTTTTATGCTTGCTTGAGTATGACCACTGCCTGGGCGGCTATGCCTTCGCCGCGGCCGGTATAGCCCAGACCTTCGGTGGTTTTGCCTTTTATAGAAATTTGATCGGCTTGGCAGTTTAAAAGTTTTGCCAGATTTTCTTTCATTGCCGGAACCATGGGCAATATTTTCGGTTGCTGGCAGATTATTACCATATCCACATTGCCGATGGTGTAGGGTTGCAGGGCTTCGCTTTCCATGATCTTGCGTAAAAGTTTACCGCTGTCGGCATCTTTGTACGCCGGGTCGTTGTCAGGAAACCACTGACCGATGTCACCGGCACCGGCGGCACCCAATATGGCGTCGGCAACGGCATGTAATGCCACATCAGCGTCGCTGTGTCCCAGCAGACCCAGGGGGTGATCGAACTCTATACCGCAAAGGAGAAGTTTACGGTTTTCCACTAATTTATGCACATCAAAGCCAATACCGATTTTTATACTCATAAAAGTTTTCCCGGAATATGATTAAACTATTTGCAATATTTTTTTGTGGCGTTAAAGTAACACTGAATTGATATTCATGCAAGTAATAAAAAGGTTTTACTATGAAAATAAAAGTAAAAATTTCCATGATGGACTCCTGCGAAGAGCTGCTGCCAACCAAAGCCCATGCCGACGATGCCGCTTTTGATTTGCGGAGCCGGGTGGATATGATGGTACCGGTCAACAAAAGTACATTGGTTCCTACCGGGGTTTTTATTGAATTGCCAGTAAATTACGAAGCCCAGGTGCGGCCCCGCAGCGGGCTGGCACTCAAACACAATATAACTCTGACCAATTCGCCGGGAACTATTGATGCCGGATACCGGGGCGAAGTGGGAGTAATAATGTTTAACCACGGCCCGGAAGAGTTTGCTATCAAACGGGGCGACCGCATTGCCCAGATGGTGATTGCCGAACTGCCGGTGGTTGAACTGGAAGTGGTCAATGCTCTTTCCAACTCTGACCGGGGCGAAGGCGGATTCGGCAGCACCGGCAGAAAATAGGAATTGCCAGCTATTGAACTTGCTCTTTGCGGAATTGCCGTGGCGATTTACCGTAATGGGATTTGAAACTGTGCGAAAAACTGTACTGATCGGAAAACCCCACCATTCCGGCGATTTCTTTAATGGTCAATTCGCTGTATAAAAGTAATTGGCGTGCTTCGTTCAACCGCCGCTGCAGCCGGTAGGCTTGGGGGGTAGTGGCAAATTCACTCCGGAAAAGGCGGATCAGGTGTTCGCTGCTGAAATTCTGTTCGGCAGCATATTTGTTAAGAGTGAATTCTTCCGACAGATCCCCATCCAATATTTGTTTGAGCTTGCCGACTGCGGTAAGTTCTGTCTGCTTTTGCTGATTGGTCAGCAGGCGGCAGTCGATGGCAAACTGGTGAAAAAGCAGTGCAGCCATATTGGACGATGAGCCGCTGGAACGCAATTTGATGAATTCGGTAAAATAGTGCTTCAACATTCCGGCATTCCGGATAACCGGAGTCCGGGCAAGATCATAAGCTTGGAAAATGCTTGCCATAAGCTCGCCATTGACCACAAAAAAGAGTTTATCCCACGGATTTTCTTTATCCGGGTAATAATTATGATCGCTGTGTTTGGGTAAAAAATAGACCTCATTGGCTTGGATACTGATCGCCGGTGCTCCATTTAATTGCAGAAATCCGGCACCTGACAACACATATTCAACAGTACACACCTGATAGTTTTTACGCTCGATCGGCAATGTCCTTGCAGTTGCCGCATTACGCATTGCTGCGATCAATTCAAAAGATTTTTGCATAATAAATATCAATTTTTAACATCATTTGTCGGTTATTTGCATGAATTTTGTTATAAATAAATCAATTTTTACTTGATTTATTGCTGTTTAATTTATACATTAAATCAACAAAATGCAAATCATCGACTTTACAAGGAGAACATTTTATGCGTAAATTTGGCGTTATCGGCAGCGGCAACCGGGCAAGTATTATTGACGCAGTCAAGGAGTTTCCCGACTGGCAGCTGGGTATGTTTGCGGATACCGATCCGGCAAGAGCTGATAAGTTCAAGGAGATGTATCCCGGAGCAAAGTTCACCACCGACTACCGGGAAGTACTGGCTGATCCGGAGATTTGTGCGGTGTTTATTCTGACGCCCGACCATCTGCACGAAGAACACGCTGTGGCAGCCTTGGAAGCCGGGAAAGCGGTCTATCTCGAAAAGCCGCTGGCAATCACCATTGAGGGCTGCGACCGCATATTGCGTACCGCTAAAGCCACCGGAACAAGGCTTTTTGTGGGGCATAACATGCGTTATTTCCCGGTAGTGCTGAAAATGAAAGAGGTGGTGGATTCCGGTTTGATCGGCGAAGTGCAGTGTGCCTGGTGCCGCCACTTTGTCAACTATGGCGGCGACGCTTACTTCCGGGATTGGCACTCCGAACAGAAAAATACCTGCGGACTTTTGCTGCAAAAGGGGGCTCACGATATTGATGTAATAAATTTTATTATGGATACTCAAGCCAACCGTGTTGTGGGTATGGGTATGCTTTCGGTATACAACCGTTGTGAACGCCGCAACCCGGAGGAAGCCGGGTGTGCCCTGTTCCGGGATACGCAGTACCCGCCGCTGGAGTGCAAAGGTTTTTCGCCGGAGATGGATGTGGAAGATCATAACATGATCCTTATGCAGTTGAAAAACGGTGCCCAGGCTACCTACATGCAGTGCCATTATACTCCCGACGGCGAACGCAACTACACCTTTATCGGTACCAAAGGCAGAGTGGAAAATGTCGGCGACTTCGGCAACTGCGAAGTCCATGTGTGGACGCAGCGGGGACCCAGGGCCACGCCGGATATTATTTACAAGCTCAAACCCATTCCCGGTACCCACGGCGGAGCCGATCCCCGGATCGTGAAAAACTTCTTTGAATTTATTACCGAAGGCAAGCCCACCAACGCCAATCCGGTAGCCGCCCGTGATTCTGTGGCAACCGGGGTGCTGGGGCATAAATCCATGCGGAACGGCAATATGCCCTTTGATATACCGGAAGTAGATGCGGATTTGAGAGAATATTTTGAGTCTTTCCAGCCGGGAGCCAAATTGGTGTAAGGTTTATCTGCCGTCCTGAAAATTGCTTGCGGCATAAATCATAAAATAAAAAGGGAGTGTTGCAAACCTAAAAATTTTGCAACACTCCCGTATTATATTGTTTAAGCTCAAATTTCACCACAGAACGAGTTGTGATTGGCTGAACAAAAGCTTAATAAACCCTCGTTCTGCTTTTTGCTCAAAACAAATCTTTGAGCAATGCAAAAAGCAAGTGATGTGCGGCACTCTTTTACCGGCAGCAATATCGTATCCGCCGCACATCCACGGAGGGGATTGCTTTCCCCTCCGTGACCTCCCTTGCTCATTGAGCAGCTATATCCAGCGTAGTTCTTCACGATCTTTAATTAAAGCGGGGGCTACGCCCCCTTAGAGCGATTTTGCAAC
>JAZSHD010000141.1:0-20031 GCA_045533055.1 Victivallaceae bacterium
ACATTGGGGTGCTTGAGCAGCAAACGCACCAGCTCTTCGCCGGAATAACCGGAAGCTCCAACAATTGCAACTTTGATTTTTTCAGCCATTTTAACAAAAAACCTTCTTTTAGGGATAAAAATCCCGATAAAAAACAAAAAAAGGGGACCGATTTGAGTCGGACCCCTTTGACAGGATTTTCCAGTCGAAAAATACTTTTAGCGTTTCGAGAACTGGAAGCGCTTACGGGCGCCCGGCTGACCGGGTTTCTTGCGTTCCTTGACGCGAGAATCACGGGTCATCATGCCGTTGGATTTGAGCACTGCACGATAGCTTTCGTCATAAGCGACCAAAGCACGGGCAATACCATGACGGAGGGCACCGGCCTGACCGGACATGCCGCCGCCATCAAGACGCACGTTGAGGTCGAACTTGTCGACAGTACCACTCACCTGGAAAGGCTGGGCGATAAAACCGCGGAGAGCCTCGGTGGTGAAATATTCTTCCCAATTCTTGCCATTGACCGTTACCTTACCGGTACCGGCGACCATTCTTACACGGGCGACCGCGCACTTCCGACGTCCGGTAGCCAGAATTTCGTTGCTGTTAGCCATGATTTCTGTTCCTTACTTGACGGTTACTTTACGCGGGTTCTGGGCGGCGTGCGGATGCTCGCTGCTGGCATAGACCTTGAGTTTGGCAAACTGCTGACGGCCCAAACGACCGTGCGGCAACATGCCCCAAACTGCCGATTTGATCAAACGGGCAGGATCCTTTTCGCGGATCTCTTTGGCAGTGTACTCTTTGCGGCCACTGCGATAGCCAGTGTAATCAACATAGACTTTCTTTTCAGACTTGCTGCCGGTGAAGACAGCCTTTTCGGCATTGATAACGATGACGAATGCACCGGTATCAATGTGCGGAGTGAAGGTCGGTTTGTCCTTGCCGCGAAGAGCGTTGGCGATCATAACTGCCAAGCGGCCCACCGGTGCTTCAGAAGCGTCGAACAATACATATTCACGCTGGACTTCTCCGACTTTTGCCAGATAAGTTTTCATTCTTGTTCTTCTTTTGGTTAATGAATACTGGTTTAATTGCTTATTACCTGATCTTCCACCGGTCGTATCATGCCGATCGGGTTTGGCAAATACGCCCCGTAAAACTCAAGTCTTGTTAATTTATCACACTTTTACGATTTTACAAGTCGTAAATGCTTCTTTTACATAAATTTTTTCAATAATTCTTCATAAGCAAGAGGCGACAGCATCCTGGGCGGTATATCCAGAATGGTTTTCGCTCCATTTTCTCCGGCTTTATTCATCCGCACAGCCGCCCGGGCGTGGGCAACCAGCACATTGGCAGTGGCTTCCGGATTGGATGCCCAGGTGCAGCGGTATTCCACAGTTGCGGAATTGCCGTTGCCGGTGGTGGAAGCAGCTACCACGCAGCCATCGTGGGGGAAGCCGGTGTATTTGGTATTCAACTCTTCCTGACTTACAAAATTCACCGTGGTCTTGTAAGGAGCAAAATATCCGGGCATAGCCTTGATTTCTGCTTCAATGGCAGCTGCGTCAGCACCGGGTTCCAAAACCACAAAGCACTCCCGGGTGTGCATATCGCCCGCTTCAAAAGCAGGATTTTCGCCCTTGCGGACTTTTTCGATAGCTTCGGGTATTGCGTGAGTGAACTGCCGGGCATCGGCTACACCTTTGATCGTCCGCAAAGCGTCGCTGTGGCCCATACTCAAACCGCCCGCCGGAGAGCAGCCGTAAAACCCGTAACTGCGGGCTCCGGGCAAAAAGGCGTTGGCAAGGGTGCGTTCCAGCGAAAAGATCCCCGGATCCCATCCGGTGGAGATCACTGCCACATGATTTGCCGCTTTTGCCGCAGCATCCATTGCCGCATGATATTGGGGTATGCAGCTGTGATTATCGAAACTGTCGACTGTGTTCAGGTATTTGACCATCTCCGGGCCCTGCTGGGGCAAATCGTTTTTGCTGCCGCCGCAAAGGATCGCCACATCGGGCTTGAGGGCGAGAAACTCTTCCGGCTTGTTTATATCCACTACCGGAATATCTTTAACGCTCTTCTTTACCCGCTCTACCGAGCGGCTGGCGATGCCAACAACTTCCATATCAGCTTGCTTGCCAAGCGAAAGCAACACGCCACGGCCGACATTGCCGTAACCCACGACCAAAACTCTGATCTTTTCCATAAAAAACTCCTGTTGGAAAAATTATATATAATTAGTTTAATATAACTTTTCAAAGCTCCAAATTCAAGCCCTAAATGCAGATTTTTTATAGATTTTTCAGATATTTTTCCAGAAATTTGTATCCGGCATGGAGTACATCCTGCGGGGGGCGGTGCCCGGTGGCGTGGTTGATTATCACCAAATCTTCCGAATCAGCCGGATAGACTTGTGAACGCTGCATGGTATCAAAACTTGCCATATTGTCGTAGTGCCCAGCCAACAGCATGAAGGGTTTGCCTTTGCCCATTGCCAAAAGCTGGCTGTGCTCCAGACCGGCATTTTCCAGCTTTTTGACCTTATCGCCCCAATACCAGACATCCTGCCAGTTGGTTTGATCCCAGTTGATGCCGAAATCGCTTGCCAATATGACTTTGACTCTTTCATCCATACAACCGGTGTAAAACGCCATCTTGCCGCCCAGCGAGTGACCGGCTATACCGATTTTCTCTTTATCCACTCTGGGATCATTTTCCAAAACATCCAGCAAAAGCTGTGTATCGGCAAGGAGCTTGCCGCAGCCGCACCATTGGGGATGATCCTTCACCAGAGCAGAACCGGCACGCTGCCAGCGTTCAAAATCCATCCGGTCGGATTTATCCTCCGGGCAATAGGTCAGATGATACGCTTCAGCAGTAATGGTTATAAAACCCCGTTCCGCCAAATCTTTAGCCATGGCTATTTCGGAAAAGCGGGGCAGAGCTTCCAAGGTTTCCAGCTCAAAGCCGACCATTGCTTCCGGGAAATAAAATGGTATGACCACAGCCGGAAGTTTACCGCTGAACTCTTTGGGCATGGTTATCAAAACCCGCTGAACAGTTCCGGGGCCGTTGTTCTGCAAGTAGAGTTCAGCTTTGAACGAATCATACTCATAGTTTTTTACATGCTTGAACCCCGGAGCATATTTATAATCTGGCGGCACTTCCAGCAGCTGTTTCCAGATATCCTGCTTGGTTTCAGTCATCAATTTTTCAAACTCCATATCCATAAATCAACTCTCCAAATTTATTTCCAGAAAACCTGCGAATGTCCCCGGTTCTACTGTTATGGATAATATATTTCCACGCACAGTAAAAAGCAAATCCTTTTTGCCGGAAAACTCCGGAGATACTGCCGTTGCTTTAGTGACTGCAAGGAGTTTTTTATCGAGTTTACAAGATATTTCAAGAGTTTTGCCATTACCTGCGGCCCCCGGAGAAAAGTTGGCAAATATGTCACCGTGGCTGATTTTTGCCGGTGGTTCAGCTAAAGTATTGCTTATATTAACTAAGTTTATCCGCAGATTTCCGGAATTCTTATTGTATGCCAAACTTGCAAGATAATCGGCACTGTTTACTTTTACTTTGTACAAATCATCTGCCAAAATTTCAAGTATCGCCCCCGGAACAGCCTTGATGTATCCGGCAGCATACGCCGGAGCTTCTGCTGTGACCGCCTGCCCATCTACCCAGCGGGAAATAACAAAGGCGTAGTGGGCAGCCTCCACGCCCCGGGTATGGACTCCACCCGCCAGCCAAATCAAATTTCCCTGCATGGAACTTACGCCCAAAACCTTGCCGTCAATGGTTTCGGCAATGGGTTCTGCGGCACCGGTTATGCCGCTTAAAAAGTAACTTTCTTCCACTGCCGGGAGTTTGATTTGCCTATCTTTCAAGCTCAAAACACCTTCCGCAGTGGATTCTATACCATTGAGTTCAGCAGTAAAACCAAATACCGCTTCAGGATGCTCGCGTAATTCACCGTTGCTGTTGTAAATACCGAATGGGCCGGAAATAAGCAGTTTGCCGCCATTTGCACAATATTCTTTGAAAAGAGCCAACTGTTTATCGCTCAGCATGGTTGCTCCGGCAACAACGATCAAACTGTATTGGCTGAAGCGTTCCAGCTCTTCATCTTCAAAAATTATATCAAATGGGATATTCCGGAAAACTCCGCTTTGAGTCCACACCGCAAATGGTCTGCCGGAACCTTCCACGGCATCGGCAGCAAAATCCAGCGAACTGCGGGGCTGCATAAAAGCGATTTTTGCCGGCAAAACAGCGTCGACAGTCCAGCGGGGGGCCCCCTGCTCAAACTCATAAAATTTCTGCTCCACAGCATTTAAATCGCTGCCTTCCGGCGTTGCCATCAAAAGATGACCCCAGCTCCTGGAAAGAGCCCAACAAAAGTAGTAATCATCGTATCTTGCCGGGTAAAACATACTCATTGGCTCAATACAGTATTTCGCCGCCATAGCCCGGCGGTGCATGGCGTCAGCCGTCCAGCTGGGCCACGAAGCACGCATTACGCTGGAAAACATATTCTCCTGAAAAACATGGCTCCACAAAAAACCTGCTTTTTCAAAAGGATACCCGGTCAGATTGCGGGCAAATGTACTGGTTGAATAGTTGGGGCGAAGCATGTTATAGCCCAAACTTTTGGCATGACTGCTGGCTGCCTGCTGAAAATCAGCAGTGGATTCCTGCCGGAACCGGAGCCACGCCACAAATACAGGATTCTGATAATCTCCGTAAAACTTGCCCCAGTCAGCCGGAGATGGCAATTCAAAACCATATTGTGCAAGGAATTTTTCCCGGCAATGTTTACAGGTGCAAGCATTGCCCGAACCGAAGTACTGCACATCATCAGTCATAATGCCATCCACCCCGGTTTGGTACACTGCAGCAAGATATTCAAAGTAGCGTTTGCGGTAATCCGGGTTGTTGAAACACAATCCGTATCCGTGGTAAGAAGTGCGGGCATATTCGCCGGTACGCCCATCGATCTGGCGGCAGCTGGAGAGATAAATTCCGGGAGCGATCTCCGGATCACCGGCAGCAACATGCTCCCGCAAACCGGGAAAACTCTCAAGGGTACTATTACGCACTTTCAGGATATTTTCTGCATAATCCCACTCACTCTTATCCCGGGGATCAAAAGTCAAATGACTGCTGTGATGCTCCACCACCCGGATATCGAATTTGTGACACGCCTTTACCAGCATGGTAATGCGGCTGTTTATCATATCCCACCACGGATAGTAACTCCAGCGGAAATGCGTACAGCTGAAAGTCATAACAATATTGATTCCGGCAGCGGCAAATTCAGCTGCCTTATTTTCAAAGTCATTATCAGACCACTCAAAAAGTTCGGGGTCATTATACCAGAACACCCCGAATTTATCTTGTATATCAGGTTTATTTTTCATAGAGAGCTAAAGAAAAAGGCGGGTTTTACGCCGCCTTTATATTGATTTGCAATAAATTATTCAAGCGAAAAATCGTCAAACACGATCTGCCCATCCCGACCTCCGGCATAAGCGTGCAAAAATACATGCAGCCATACAGCATTGGGTATTGCAGGAATTTTTACTTGCAATTTTTCCCAATCGTTGCGATGGGCACCGGTGGCTTTTACCTCAATATACTTGCTTATCGGCTTATTGTCGGCATCCAGCACAATGACTTTCATCGTAACAACAGCACCCGGAGCAGCGTTTTTACTGCGGCAGTAAACAGTTGCCGTCATTTCCTTATTGGTACGCACCGGCACAAATTTGCCATACATGAAGTTTTTGCCGCCCTCCCCTTTGATACCTGCAAAATCGCCGCCGATGGGCCATGCTCCCAGTGCCGGAGCTGCCGTGCGGTGCATACCAAAATCATTGGTGGGGATCGCCAGCTGAGGTGTACCCACTGCCGAAAGCCGGTTGCCCAGCGTGCGGAACCAGGGAAATGTAAAATCATCACGCCACGGGAAACGCGGCTTGGCGGGCAAGCCGATAAGTATAAAGTTGCGTTTCAGAATATGGGCAGTGAATTTGCCGTCTTTGAGCTGATAGGGCTTATTGCGGTATTCATCATAAATCACTCCGTCGCTAATGCCGAATTTGCTGACATCGACCGTGGTGGTGATATCATTATGCGTAGCGTTGGCAACAACTGCCAGTTTATAGCCATCCGGACAATCATACCAGGTAGCTTCAGCAGCAGGATTGCTTAATTTGATCTCTTTTTGAGTATCAAAACGATGAACCTTTACGGATTTATCGTGCATTCCGTAATGCTTGTAGGTATCCCAGATACGGAAGTTGAAACCGGTCCACTCGGTCGGCTTGTTCCACTCCACATCGTAGAGCATAAGCATAGCAAGCATCATTTCGGTCGTTTCCGATGTGCGGACGTGCTCACGACCGGCGGAACCGACCGAGTGTGTGTAGAACAACACGCCACTACCCAGCACATCGCGGTTCATTTCTGTATCGTAATAAGGACGCAGTTTATTTACAAATGCGTACTTATCCGCCCGCAGGATACCACTGCACTGTTCGCCCGGCAGCCACCAGTCGGTAATACCGTTAACAAAGGGGATGTATTGATCTTGAGCATGGCTCATGATCTCGGTATCATATTTGCGTGCCACATCCAGCAATCTTATGTACTGATCGCGGAAACCGGTAACCTGCGTGGGGGTGATCTTTCTGCCGAACTTGTCAGTGTAAGCACAACCGTGGATTTCGTTGCTGCAGAAGAAGCATGGAGACCCCAAATCATAATAGAGCATTGCCACACGGTCGCCGTATTTACTGCTCAAAAGCTTTTCCGCCTGACTTACCTGCCACTCGTTGAACAGAGTATTCAAACGCGGACACGGATTGCTGTTGGCTACTTTGTAGGTCTTGAGGTAATGTTCGTAGAGTTTGTTTTGTTCATCAACTTTCCGGCATGCCATACCATAAATAAAACATCCTGGAGCATCCCAATCTTTTTCCAGATATTTAGCCATAGGATTGCTCAAAACCTGACCGTGCCCCATGCCGTAAGGGCCGAAGCTCTTTTCGGCAAAAACTTTTATGTAGCTTTCCGCCAAAACCGGATCGACCTCCCAACCGGCATTGTGACGGTTGCCGAACCAGTTATGGATGGCATGTTTACCGTAAACTGCACGCTTCTGTTCCGGAGCTTTTCTGGTGGGAGTTGCCGCAAACCATGAGTTGTAGCTGGCACCTTCTGGAATAACGCATTTTCGGGCAATCAGATTAACGGTTGCTTTACCACTTTTCAAATCCATGACAAAAGCGTCATCATTGCCGGAGTGCAGCCAGTTGCCGTCATCTTCGGGCATCCAGCAGAAGCCGGCTTTGCCGGAAACACTCCACAAAAGACAGGGTGTACGGAAGATATTGCCCTTGGGGTATTTGAATTTGTATACCCCGTCGGCTCTTGCCGGCTGATAGTTGGGGGTCATAAGGTATTTTCGCAAATCTTTTCCGACTTGCCACTCCAGAGTCATGTTGCTGACCTGTGGTTTGCCGCTTACGGTAAAATCGGTTTTCATAACCCCGTCAAAGTCCAGCCGGGTAAAGTATTTGATAACAGAATCATCTTTACCTTTACCACTGCCGGTAAACTCAACAAAACTCTTGCCGGTCTTGACATTTCCAGCTTGCCAGACTACCGCCTTGCCATCCATATAAAGTTCGGGGCCTTTATCCAGAATATTTATATTTTTATCGGTAACGATCCTTACCGGGAATGGGCCGTTACCGAAATAGTATTTGCGGTTCCACACCTTGTAGGAACGCTCGGAAGCGTTGTAAACTGGTTTTGTCCACGGCGAATGTACCACATCTTTGCGGGGGTATTTACCAATAAAGGTAAAATCAGGAGTGGCTACCGGAATGGATTCGGTGATCTTTCCGGCGGTGACTTCAAAGGTATAATTCTGTGGTTTGGCGGGCACTTCTGTATAGACACTGCCCAAGCCGTCATTCAGCTTGATAACACCTTTTTTAAGAACTTTATTGCCCTGCTTGAGCTTGAAAGATGCTGTTGTAAGGGCTTCACTCATCGCCCGGGTATCCACATTGCACCGCAAAAGCGGCACTTTGTTTGCCCCCCTCTCCTTGCCGTCAAAACTCAGTACCAGCAGTTTCACATCTTTGGCACCGTTCTTGAGCAAAGCTTGATACTTTGCCCGCACCGCCGCTTCCGGCAATGCCTGATCGTAAACAGTTATGTCGTCCAGTGCCACAGCATAGGGGCGGATCTGCCCGGGGATGCGTGTCCACACCCGGCAGCTGAATGCCATGTAAGAACTTTTATTTACCTCAAAGTCACTTATTTCCGGAGGGATCACCAACAATGTGGGCCGGTTCAATGGTTCGCCGTTCAGAAAAAACTGCTGCCGGTTTTCTTTATCAAAGCTCCAGGTTATCTGGTTCCAGACACCCTTGCCGATTTTGGTACCCGGCACTTTGGCAGAAACGGGTATACCAAGACTTTTGCCCTGCTTATCGAAGAAACGGCTGGCAAGATAGAGCTGACCGCCGAAAAAGTACCCAAAGCCGTTGTAAACACCGTTTTTCAGCGGTATTTCCACATTATATATACCAATATTCTTTTTGAGATTGGCATCAGCCGGATCAAATTCATCGCACCGGAACCAGAAAGATAATGTCCCGTTTTTTATATCCAGATTGTTTTTGAGCAAATAAGCAAGTTCTTCATCAGCAGCCGGGATATATGCCGGATTGTCGTCAAAGCCCATTGCTCCACGCAGATCCAGCGAAATTCCGGAGTGGGAGAGAGCTTTTTTGTACCCTTTGGCCTTATCAGAATTGATATGGCGTTTATCGAAAGTCGCAGAAAATCGTACTCCCGGTTCTGCAAGTTTTTCATCCAGCGTGCGGCTTTTGTACTCAACTTTTGCCGCAGCAAGGGAGTGTGCATTTATAAGAGCAGCGGCAAAAAAAACGGTCAACAGTAAATTTTTCATCGGTCAAATCCTATTGTGCTACAACTTCGGCCTTGAAGTCCTTGAATTCGGCTTTGCCCTCCAAGGCGATGGTTTCGTAGGAGATCATCAATATCTTGCCGTTTTTCCAGTTAGGAGTTTTTTCCGGATCGGGCATGGTAAAGAGATATTCCAAAGTTTTCCATTCGCCATCAAATTCGTTGGCAGCTGTGTAATACATATATGGACGGCTTGCCAGATACTTGTTATTTTCGCCCAAAGTCTGCACCAGATAACCGACTTTGGAACGGGGATCCATCATATCGGTTGTTCTGACTTTCATGGTGATTCGGAGTTTCTGACCGACTTTCAGCATGGGGTGGTACTGCCGCATCCACGCCCGGGCCCCCATAGCATTGCCGGGACCGAAAGTCATACTGGAAACATTGTTTTTTACCGCAAACTTCACATTTTTAGCAGCTGGCAGTTTACCGGGAGCAAGCTCGGAAAGCGTCAGCGGTGCATCAGTTATCTCGGCTTTGAAATCCTTGAACTCAGCTTTGCCCTTCAAGGCGTAAGTATCAAAAGTGATCATCAGCATCTTGCCATCCTTCCACCGGACAGCCCGGGCGGGATCAGGCATCTTGAAGATAAACTCCATAGTGCCCCATTTATCTTTGAAATCATTGGCAGGATATGTTTCAATAAAAATCTGGCTGCGTAAGTATTTTCTGCCCTCACCCAGAGCCTGCACCATAAATCCCACCTTATCGTCATCACTCATACCGGTAGTTTTTACCTGTATGGAAATCTTGAGAGCTTTGCCCACCGGAATAAAATCATGGTAACGCCGCATCCATGCCCGGGAGCCTTTAAGGTTGCCTTCGCCGAACTCCATACTCAACACGCCTTCTTTGCTCATGGCAAATTTTACATTTTTTGCCGAAGGCAGTTTTCCGGGAGCATAATCACGCAAAGTTTTTGCCGAAAGAGTTGTTGCCACAGCCGCACTCAAAAGTGCAGCACAAATAAATTTATTCATGATTTGTATACCTTGTGTGTTAAATTAAAGTTTTGTTTCATCAAAAAATTTCACACCATCATAGGGCTGACTGCTGGAACCATGAGTTCTGGTCGTATTGTCAACCACATGAACTTTTACATGTCCGCCCAAATAAAGTACATTTACAGATTTATTGTGTGCAGTTGGATAGTTGGCTGTAAGCCCGGAAATATTTTTACATATTGTATCGCAAAATGCCGGAGCTACATCAATCATGATCATTGCACCCGGATCATCGACCCCTACCCGACAACGGGAAAGAGTTTTTGAATCCCCCATACCCTTGGAGGCATACTTGTTGCCTACACCATTAACCCAACAATAAGAAAAATAAGTCTGCCCTTGTGTGCCTCTTGCCTTAAAATAAGTTGAATCACTGGGGCACTTATAATAACGTTCAAAGATAGCACGCATTTTAGAGTCGTAAGCATCAGCATATCCAAAGTATTCATTGCCGAGATACCCGAGACTGTAATACTTCCAGAAGCAGCCATTGGAACCATCATTGTATGAATGATAAAGCATGGGAATATCTGTTACCCCGCCGTATGCAGTCGTGTAAGCAACCTGATAATCGTCATTATCTCCGGCGTAAGCAAAAGTAGTAATTCCCAGCTGCTTGAGATTGTTGATACATTTGCTATTGCGGGCACTTTCGCGGGCAGCCGAGAGTGCGGGAAGCAGCATTGCCGCAAGAATTGCAATGATTGCGATCACCACCAACAGTTCAATCAGCGTGAAGCAACGCAATTTCCGGGGAGAACATTCCATAGACAGTGATTGCACTTTTTGACTTTTCATAATCATATCCTCCAGAATTTGAATATTTTTGCAATGTTTAAAACATAATCACCAACCAGAGAATAAATATAGCAAATTTTTTCCGCTATTTCAAGCCCTTCGGCAAAATATATTCAATAATCCTTAAAAACTGTAATCAAAACTGTAACCCAAATAAATAATAAATAAAACCGGATGTCTGATTTTATTCAGCAGGCAAGTCAAATCATTTTCAAAGCTGAATCCCGAATCACCAGTTCTGTCTTGATGCGGATAATTTCTTCCGGCACAGTATTGTCAGCACCGATTTTACTCAACAGACAATCCAGTCCCTTGTGGATCACCTCGTACCGGTTGGTGTGCAAAGTAGTCAAAAACGGTCTATCAAAAATCTGAAAACCATGGCTTTCAATATCCCCTGTACCGCTGACATGAAATTCACCGGGGCGATAGTTCCGGTCAAGAAAAGCCTCTATAAAGCCGTATGCAAACATATCTGAAGCACAAACATGAAGAATGTCGCTGCTCACCGGCAGATTCAGAGCATATTTATATGCCTTAAGCTGGTTTTCGGGGGCTTCGTGCATTTCCAAGGTAAATTCATCATCGCTCCAATCACTCAAATATAAAGCATCGGTCATGACCCCGGCAAAAAATTTTCTTGAACAATGCAGAACACATTTCCGGATCCCGGCTTTTCTTGCCCGGGTAAAAAGTTCAGTATAGCCGGTCATAAAATCCGGAACCACCTGATTGCCGCTCTCCGTAGAAGGTTCATTGTTCCACAACCATACTTTAGGACCGGAAAAATTATTGACCAACTGCCGGGAGTGTATATCGCTGAACGCCCGGGAAGTGATCAACCCATCGAAGCTGCTGAAAAGCCGGGGACTGAAATTTGCCTGTTTCAGGTCGTAAAAATTAAAAATTTTGTAATCACACTGCCGTTTATTCAATTCATCAAGCAAAATCTGCACCTGAAAAGGCAGATCCGAATACATCCCAAGCTTTACCTCAGAAAAATCCGTACAAATCATACATGCCAGCCGGGGGCGACAGGAATTTTTCCTGACAACAGCTCTGGCTCCCTGTTTGCAAGTCACCAGATTTTCTTTGGCAAGCATCCGGACTGCCCGGCTGACAGTCTGATGAGATACCCCGAATTCTGCTGCCAGAGAGCGTACACTTTGCAATGAACCATCAACCTCTGAGTAACGGGCAAGATCACTGCTTAACTTATCGGCAATTTTTCTGGCAGCATTATCGCGGTGAAGCATTTTTTACTCCATTTTTCATTAGAATCACAGTGAGCCATTCAACACAGCATCCACGGCGTCAAACTCCCGAAATGGGTATTCACTGCCCCGGCATAACCTTGATATAACACTTTTATTTTCAGCAAAAAGTTTTTCCGCAAGGTATTCGCCATCAGAAAGGCGGCTGTATTCCAACATAAAATTTTCCGGCAACGCTTTGCACAAATTCACCAGATCGGATGCACCTTGCAAAACATATCGGATTTTCGGAGCTGTTTTGCTGAAGAGTTTGATTTCTTCATTGCTGACAGGGCGGGTAACTAACCGCTCATCCCGGAAGCGATCGTCGCTCAACGCACAATTTATCCAGACTTTGATTTGGCGTTTTCCGCATTCCTGCCAGAACCACTCAAAAGCGTTATCGCTAATGCTCCAGCAATGCAAATAGGGCGAAACCCATACCCCGGCAAAGTTTGACATATCTTCCAGCTGCCGGAGGGTCTGCATTTTATCCAGCAAATCCACCGCTGCCAGTGGTTTGATTATTCCATAAGCGGCAGTTTCCTGCTGCCAGCGGAGATTTTCAGAGTAAAAATCTTTGCTTTTGATTGCTGATAAGCTGGCAGCGTAGAGTCTATCCACATTATGTTTTTGAGCTTGTTCAACCAAATCTGTTACACTTACCGCATGATCCCAGAAGGGGGATTTTCCGGCAAAGCAAAAGTTATCCTCATGGCAGTTGGGCAGATTCCAGTGCGGCAGATTTTTTTCCGGCTCAACTGTTATTTCCGGCAAATTGAAGAGTTTGCGGCAATTTTCGTACAATATATTATTAAGCTCAAAATCCGTAAGTCCGGCAGAAAAAACTTTGCTCAACTGGCTGCCGAAAGAGCGGCCGGGAGCGTCGGAGCCATAGAGTATACGCTCCGAACCGAAAACATCCACCAACCGCCGCACCATTGTCCGCTCGGGGTAGCCGCCGGATACATCAAAAAAGATATTTTCCGGCACCCGGTCTGCCTGGGCAATAAGTTTCCGCCAGTTGCCGTTGCTGTGGGCGGCAACCAGTTGGCTGGAGGGAACTCTTTCAGCAAAGTAAATAATTTCATCAATGCCCACGCTGCCGCCGGATACTCCATCGGTACGCTCAAAACAATGGATCAACACCGATAGTTGGCGAGCGGCGGCAGCTTCGATGACCTTTACACTATTGGCAAGATCGCTCTTATTATTTTCACTTCGCAATGAGATCCACAACTTAACTCCGCAGGCACTTTTTTCGTGCAAAGCAAGCTCTTCCTGCCAATTATCCAACTGGGGATTTATATATACTAAATAGAACAGTTCGCCCGGGAACTTTCCGCACACAGTTTTCAACCGGGCGTTGGCTTGGCGAACTAGCTCTTTATCCGGATAAGCCAGCCAGCCGTCGCCCAAATCCGAAGCGATCATACCGCCAATACCGTGGGAACGCATGTGTTGGAGCAAGTGTTCCAACGCTTCAGCGTAATTTTCCACCGCTTGCGGGTGCACATGGCAGTCGATGATCTTCATAAACACACTCTTCAATAAAGTTTGACTTTTGCCGAAAGCACATCACATTCGCAAGGATAAAGTGCTTCGGCGTTGCCGGTCATCTCCCGGGTCACGCCGCAGACAAAGCTGCCCTTTACGCCTTCGATTTCCAGCTCGCCGTCGGAATCAAGAGTAATGACTGCACTCAAAGGTTCGGCAAAAATCACCTGATTGCCTACACATTCATACTTTTCGTACCACTCCCGGGGGAAGAAGTGATGTGGTTTGCTTACCCAGTCAAAAGTGGCGGAGTTCAAATCAAAATACGCCACATTATCCACCACGCTCAAGTGGTTGCGGTGGTTGTGACCGTTTACGCAAAGCATCACTCTGCCGGGAGTGTTTTGCGATTCGCGGATGATTGCCAGCACATCTTCCCGATTAGGTATCTGCGTGGGGTAATCCAGCGAAGCGTGGCTCATGACAATACAGGGTATGGAGGAATTTTTCACCGTTTTCCGGAACCACTCCAGTTGCTCCGGAGCAATGTATTCCCTGCCCTTGCCATGGTCAAAGTAATTACGCTGGGAGTAATGGAAATAGATCCCCGGACAATCGGAAAATGTGTTATTATCCAGCACAATAAAGCGGAAGCCATTGAAGTCAAAGTAGTAGTAAGCGTTTTCCATGCCGTATGCAGCTACCACTTCAGCTAATGTATCATGGTCAAACTCGTGATTGCCCAGCACATGATAGTTGGGTATGCCACTATTGTTGTACTGTTGGATCAACGCCCTGGAATCGGTGGGAAAGTGGCTGAAATCCCCCAGCGAAACGATTAAATCAGATTTACTTTCGATCGCCCTCTTCTGGATAGCCGCCAGACGCTCGTCGGCTTCACTCTTGAACCAGGTGGGGGCATAGTGCAAATCGGCAAATGCCGTAAAACGGACTTTACTCATAATATATGACCTTTCAAATAAAAACGCTATGTTCCCAACAAGGGTCGGTACTTGAGGAGGGGAAAAAGACCTTTTGAGGAAAGGTCCTTTTTCCCCTCCTCAAACTCCACCCCTTTTTTCCAAACCTTTTACCTGCATCTATCTTTTTGCTCCGCAAAAAGATAAATGCCATTCAAATTTTGAAAAAATTCTCAATGCACAGGTATATCTGTCATTTTTATCTACCTACCCGCATTGGGAACAGAGCTAATAAAAAAATAATTGAAATCAAATTAATATAATCTCGCTGGAGGCATTTTCAAACATAAACCATAAAATATCCATTCAATTTTTTTGTAAAATCACAATAGAGGATTATATTGCAGAGAACTTAAAATTTTCAATCAAGGAACAAGCATTTATGAATACTTTTAATTGTATGATCCCCGCCCCGCTCAAAGTTGATTTTTCCAACACTGACACATTGGCACTGAATAAAGTCAAAACTTTTTACGCAGATAATGCTTTTGCCGATTTAAAAAACGATATTGCGGAGCTGTTTGAATATTTTTCTTATAACATAAAGGAAAGCGATTCCGCTGATAATGCCGCTCTGACTCTCACCCAAGTCCCACTGCCCCCGGAGGCTTTTGCTATTGAAGTTACCACTGAAAAAATCAATATCAAATCATCCGGTAAAGCCGGAGCATTTTACGCTTTGGAGTGTTTACGGCAGATGCTCTTTACTGCAACAATATCCTCGCCCGCCCGTGCGGTACTGACTTGCGGAAGATTGGAGGATGCCCCCCGCTTTGCGTTCCGCAGTTTTCATCTGGACAGTGCAAGACATTTTCAGAATATAAAAGTCATCAAGCGGATGCTCCGGATGATGGCAACTCTCCGCTTGAATATTTTTCACTGGCATTTAGTGGATAGTCAGGGCTGGCGGCTTCAGCTCAAAACCACCGCTGGTTTGGAAAATTGCTACACCAACACCCCGGGTTTTTACACCGCAAGCGACATTGCCGAAGTGGTAAATTACGCTGAAAAACTCCATATTGCAGTGATTCCGGAAATCGACTTTCCGGGGCACTCTTACGGAACGCTGAAATACTTCCCCCAATACGCCTGTAAAAACTTGCAGCAGCCTGCCGGAGAATTATGTTTAGGCAATTTGGCAAGCAAAGAGTTTGTAAAAAATATTCTTGCCGAAGTAATGGAGCTTTTCCCCAAAAGCGAATATATCCACATCGGCGGTGACGAAGCCGAAACCACCAACTGGGAGCACTGTCCGGCGTGTCAGCAGGCAATGAAAGAAGCAAACTGCAGCAATATGCGGGAATTGGAAAACATCTTTATGCGGGATATTGCCCAATTTATCATAGACAATCACCGCAAACCCATAATCTGGGGTACTTGCTCCGGGCAGACCTATCAAAAAGAAACCCACATTCAGGCTTGGCTGGATATCCGGGAGCCGCTGCGGGTGGCACCCAACGGCAATAAAGTGATATATTCAGTGCATACATCGCTCTACTTTGACTACCCGCAAAACTTGAGCGAACCGTGGGAAACATGGATGTTTGAGCTTTCGGAACGGGGCGTATATATGTGTGATCCATACATCATCTGGGCCAATAAAGTCAAAGATACCATCATCGGCACCGAAGCATGTCTTTGGACCGAAACCATTCCGCAGTGGCGAATCATTCCCAAACTGCTGCCCCGGCTTTACGCTTACAGCGAATCAGCTTGGAGCCAGCCGGAAAAGAAAAACTACAGCGACTTCTGCCGCCGGAAAGAGCTTTTGGAAGCCGCTGGATGGATGGACTACCTGATAAATTACTGAAAAAAAGTTCACAACATCATGCCGCATTGCCTCAAGCAAGCGGCATTTTTTTCACCCAACAGGGCACAAAAAAGCACCCGACCTTTCCGATCGGGTGCTTGCAATTACCGACTTGATAATTACTTGCGGCGAATGCCCAGCTCGGCACAGAGGCTGACATAACGCTCATAGTTTTCACGGGAGAGGTATGCCAAGAGCTTTTTGCGGCGGTTCACCAGGGCCAGCAGACCAGTCTGGGTGCTGTAATCCTTGCGGTTACGCTTCAGGTGTTCAGTCAAGTGCTGGATGCGTGCAGTCATCAGAGCGATCTGCACTTCCGGGCTGCCGGTATCGCCATCTTTACGGGCGAACTTGGCAATGGTTTCTGCTTTGGGAGCCATGCTCATTTGTCCATTCCTTTCATTTTTTTCCATTTTTCAATCCCCGGCAGCGGCTGAAATGGTTGGACAATAACCATCAAAGTTACCACCGGAAGCGTTTTTACGGAAAACGCATTTCATTTAATATACTGCATTTCATAAATAATGCAATTCCGGTAAAGGATTTTTTTCAAACTTTTCTGAATGCATTATCTGTGAAAAGGTATTATAACGCACTTTTCAAGAAAAAACAACTTTTTTTCAATATTTTTTACAATAAAAGATAAAAAAATATCTAATCCGGTTTGATTTTTGCTCATCTTGTGCTATTTTAATATAGATAAAAAAATATCTATAAAGAAATATCTATATAAAAATACTCTATAGCTTTTCGGAAGAGATATTTTTCAAAAAGCAATATAAACAAATTGAGAGGAGAAAAGATCATGGAGAAAAAGGATGACCCAGCGGCGGCTGCTGCCGGCGCGATAGCAGAAGCAAAGGAAATTGACGCTATTGTCGCCAAAACCAAAGCTGCTCAAGCAGTTTATGCTGATTACACCCAGGAACAGGTGGACAAAATCTTCAAAAGTGCCGCATTTGCAGCCTGCAATTTGCGTATCAAGCTTGCTCAAATGGCGGTGGAAGAAACCGGCATGGGCGTGGTTGAAGACAAAATCATCAAAAATCATTACGCTTCCGAATATATTTACAACAAATTTTCTTCTCTCAAAACTTGCGGTATCATTGAAACCGATGATGCCAGCGGCATGATCAAAGTTGCCGAACCCCGTGGTGTTATTGCCGGTATCGTACCGACCACCAACCCGACTTCAACAGCTATATTCAAAGCCCTTATTGCATTAAAGACCCGCAACGGTATCGTTTTCAGCCCGCACCCCCGGGCAAAGAACTGCACCAACTACGCAGCCAAAGTAGTGCTGGATGCCGCAGTAGCCGCCGGTGCCCCCGAAAATATCATCGGCTGGATAGATGAGCCCACCGTGGCCAAAAGCGGTTACCTTATGAGTCACAAAGATGTATCGCTGATCCTTGCCACCGGCGGACCGGGCATGGTCAAAGCCGCTTACTCCAGCGGGACCCCGGCAGTAGGGGTTGGCCCCGGCAATACACCGGTAGTCATGGACGAAAGCTGCGATATAGAAAATGCAGTAAACTCCGTGCTGCTTTCCAAAACCTTCGATAACGGTATGATCTGTGCCTCCGAGCAATCGGTGACCGCAGTTAAAAGTATATACGATGATGTAAAGAAAGAATTTCTCAAACGCGGCGGCTATATTCTCAATAAGAAAGAAGCCGCAGCCGTAGCAGGAGTTATCCAGATCGACGGCAAACTCAATGCAAAAATCGTAGGTCAGAGTGCCGCAAAAATTGCAGAACTTGCGGGTATAAAAGTGCCTGCAACCACCAAAGTATTGATTGCTGAAGTAAGCAAAGTCGGGCTTGAGGAAGCCTTCTCCCGGGAAAAACTCTCGCCCACACTGGCACTTTATTCGGCTAAAAATTACAGTGAAGCATTAAATAACGCCAAAAAACTGCTGGAATACGGCGGTTTGGGACATACGGCAGTACTTTACACCAATACCCAGAACGAAGAACGCATCCGGGAATTCGGCCATGAAGTCAAAGCCAGCCGGGTTTTGATCAACTCGCCATCCAGCCACGGTGCCATCGGCGACCTTTACAATTTTGCCATGACTCCTTCGCTGACTTTGGGCTGCGGCTCGTGGGGCGGAAACTATGTATCGGAAAATGTTGGTCCGGTAAATCTTTTGAATATCAAATCCATTGCCAAACGGAGAGAAAACATGCTTTGGTTCCAGGTTCCCCAGAAAATCTATTTCAAATACGGCTGTCTGAATACTGCTCTGGGCGATCTGGCGGGCAAGAAAAAGGCATTTATTGTAACTGATAAATTCCTCGCCGAAAGCGGCATGACTGCTCCGCTGGTGGAAAAACTTACTTCCATGAACATCAAGAGCCATATCTTCTCCGATGTAGCTCCTGACCCGACCATCCAGCTGGCAAAGCGTGGCTTGGAACAGCTCAAGAGCTTTGGAGCCGATGTGATCATCGCCCTCGGCGGCGGTTCGCCCATGGACGCAGCAAAAATCATGTGGCTGATGTACGAACAGCCGGAAGTGCAGTTTGAAGATGTTGCCGCCCGGTTTATGGATATAAGAAAACGCATCGTCAAGCTGCCCAAGCTGGGCGAAAAAGCTATGATGGTGGCGATCCCCACCACTGCCGGTACCGGTTCGGAAGTAACGCCCTTTGCAGTTATTACCGACGAAGAGACCCAGCAGAAGTTCCCGCTGGCAGACTACGCTTTGCCCCCCAGCATGGCGATCATTGATACTGAATTGATTATGAAGATGCCCAAAGGCTTGACCGCAGTATCCGGTCTGGACGCCCTCACCCATGCTTTGGAAGCCCGGGTATCGTGCATGCAGAGCGACTACTGCAACGCTCTTGCCAACGAATCGGCACGGTTGATTTTTGAAAATCTTGTACCCTGTTATGAAAACGGTACCATGAACGAAAAGGCACGCGAACACATGTTCAACGCCTCCGCCATGGCAGGCATGGCTTTTGCCAACGCATTTTTGGGTCTGTGCCACAGTATGGCTCACAAGCTCGGCGGCATGTACCACATTCCGCACGGTTTGGCCAATGCGTTCCTTATCAGCCACATCATCCGTTACAATGCAGTGGACTGCATGACCAAACAGGCGGCATTCCCGCAGTATCAGGCACCACACGCCAAGCAGGACTACGCCCAGCTGGCACGCTATGTGGGAGTAAACGGCAGCAACGATGACGAGCTGGTGGAAAACCTCATTGATAAAGTCGAAAACCTAAAAGCAGCATTGGATGTACCTTCGGCAATGAAACCCTGGTTTGACGCCAAAGGTATTTCCGAAGAAACCTTCCTTGCCAATTTGGATGAGTTGAGCGTAAAGGCTTACGATGACCAGTGCACCGGAGCCAACCCGCGGTATCCGCTGATCTCCGAAATCAAAGAGATCTATCTGGCGGCCTACTACGGCAAATAAATCAGCCCCTTTCCTGGAGCGGTGTTTGCAGCTTCCCCTTTTCTGCAGATGCCGCTCTTTTTTTTGCTTTGTTCCCGATAAAGGTTGATATGGGAGCCTTGGGGAAGAGGGAAAAACCTTTTGCTGGATCGGTTCTTTCCCTCTTCCCCAACTTGTCACGGCGTAGCCCGCAGGGCGAAGACGGAACCCCATCACCCTTTTCCAAACCTTTTATTGGCATTTATCTATTTGTTTTACAAATAGATAA
>JAZSHD010000066.1:0-15895 GCA_045533055.1 Victivallaceae bacterium
GGGTTCCGTATGATGAAGATTGTAAGTTGTAACGCCGACCATGGTCGGGTGAAACAGGGTTTCACCCTGATAGAACTACTCGTAGTAATTGCCATTATTGCCATATTGGCGGCAATGCTTTTACCGGCGTTGTCGGCAGCCCGGGAGCGGGCTAAAACTACTACTTGTCTGAATCAGATGAAGGGTTTTACTCACGCTATGGCAATGTACAGCATGGATTATGAAGATTGGATAGTTCCGGGAAAGCGTCCGGGGATATATTCGCAAGTATCGTACAATACATGGATGGCGCTGCTTTGCGGTATTGATTCAGCCGGTAAAGGCTATGAGGAAGCTCCTTATGGATTGTATTTCAAATACTCCAAATCATTGGAGGAGGGAATGGCATTTGCCTGTCCCAGCGAGAGTGGCAGTTTTTCCAAATACACCTACTACCACTATCTGGCAAACTCCAATGTGATTTCCGACAGCAAATACATTAAGTTACATGCTTTCCCCGATGCTTCGCAAGTCAAGTGCATTATGGATACCGGCGTAGGCAATGTATATTTTTCGCAGTGGGGGCAGCATGTGGCTTACCGGCACGGGGCGGGAGATGCCCGGGCTTCTTTGCATGAATTCCCCGGACAGGTCAAAACCACCGCACCGGGCCAAGGCGGAATTTGCAATACCGCATTTTTAGACGGACATGTGGAATCAATGAATGTTGATCAATTCAGAGCCGGTTATACCTGGAGTGCCAAAGAACCGTTGAGTTTTATTGGCAAAGGCAACAAATATTCCGAGGTGCCTTATACTGCAAGAGTGGATAAATAATTGCAGTTTTTCCGGGGCAGGCGAGATAAAGTTTTCAAGTAAAATCCAAACCATATAAGCAAATAAAGGAACAGGCAGATGAACAGAAAAGTCCGTATGGGTATGGTCGGGGGCGGTCCCGGCAGTTTTATTGGTGGTGCACATCGGAGAGCCGCCAATCTGGATGGCAAAATCGAACTGGTTGCCGGTTGTTTCAGCCGTGACCCCGCTAAAGGTGCCATTACCGGAGCCGAACTTTTTCTTGATCCGGAACGGGTCTACACCGATTATAAAACCATGTTTGAAAAGGAAGCCCAAAGAGAAGACAAGATCGATCTGGTTTCGATCGTAACGCCCAACGCCGCCCACTTTGAAGTCGCAATGGCGGCACTGGATGCCGGGTTCGATGTTATTTGCGATAAACCCATGACCACCACGCTGGAACAAGCCAAAGCACTTGCCGACAAGGTTCACTCCACGGGCAGACTTTTTGCTCTTACTCATAACTACACGGCTTACCCGATGGTGCGTCAGGCTAAAGAGATGGTCAAAAATGGTGTGCTGGGCGACATCCGCAAAATCGTTGTAGAGTATCCGCAGGGCTGGCTTGCCGATGCTGTTACCGACGACAACAAACAGGGCAAATGGCGTACTGACCCGGCGTTGGCGGGTATCAGCTGCTGTATGGGCGACATCGGCAGTCACGCCGAAAACCTCGCTGAATTTATCACCGGTTTGGAAATCACCGAACTTTGTGCCGATCTGACCAGCTTTGTTCCCGGCAGAACCCTGGACGACGATGGCTCTGTACTGCTCAAGTTCAACAACGGTGCCCGCGGCATACTCTTTGCCAGTCAGATCGCGGTCGGCGAAGAAAACGCTTTGCGTATCCGTATTTACGGTACCAAAAATGCTCTGGAATGGGCACAGGAAGACCCCGAAACATTGATTATGCGTTCCAACACCGGGGCCCGTCAGGTCATGCGCCGCAACTGGGCGGGTGCCGGGGCGGCGTGGAGCAGACTGCCAGCCGGTCACCCGGAAGGATTTTTTGAAGCCTTCGGTAATTTGTATACCGATATAGCCAACGCCATCGCCGCCCGGGCTGACGGCGTGGAATATACCACCAGCTACCCCACCGTAGACGATGGTGTGCGGGGCGTGGCGTCTATTGAAAATGTGGTAAAGAGCAGCAAAACAGCCAGTAAATGGATCAAATTTGAGGTGTAACAATGGGACGCAAAGCAACAATTTTTACCGGTCAGTGGGCAGATATGCCGCTGGAAACAGTTTGTCAGAAAATGAGCGAATTCGGCTACGACGGCTTGGAGCTTGCCTGTTGGGGCGACCACTTTGATGTCTTCAAAGCCGCCGCCAGCACTGCTTATTGCGACGAAAAGCGTGCCTTGCTGGAAAAGTACGGCTTGGGCGTGTGGGCTATTTCCAACCACCTTGCCGGTCAGCTTATTTGCGACCCCAACTTTGACAGCCGCTCCGACGGATTTGCCCCCGCTGAATGTGCGGGCAATGCCGAAGCCAAACGCGCATGGGCGGTCAAGAGCATGAAAGCCGCCGCACAGGCGGCTAAAAATCTGGGTGTTAAAGTGGTCAACGGTTTTACCGGCAGTCCCATTTGGCACATGCTTTACAGCTTCCCGCCGGTGGCTCCGCAAACTATTGAAGATGGCTACAAATACTTTGCCGAAATGTTCAACCCCATTATGGATGAATTCGGCAAATGCGGTGTCAAGTTCGCTTTGGAAGTGCACCCCACGGAAATAGCTTTTGATATCGTGACCGCCAAACGCACGCTGGATGCCATCGGCAACCGGGAAGAATTCGGCTTTAACTTTGACCCCAGCCACTTGCATTGGCAGATGGTGGATCCGGTGCGGTTCATCGAAGAATTCCCCAACCGCATTTACCATGTGCATATCAAAGATGCGGCATTGACGCTGGATGGCAAGAGCGGTATTCTTGCTTCGCATCTGGACTTCAATCAAAATGGCAGAGGCTGGAACTTCCGCAGTCCCGGTCACGGTCAGGTGAATTTTGAAGAGATCATGCGTGCCTTGAATACGATCAACTACACCGGCCCCTTGTCCGTAGAGTGGGAAGATTGCGGCATGGAACGGGAATACGGCGCCGCCGACGCATGCAAATTCGTCCGCAAGATCGACTTCGCTCCGTCAAACATTCAGTTTGACTCCGCATTTTGAGGTTGTAGCGTCACAACAATATAATCTTATTTATCTTGCCTTGCTCAAAAAGTTTTTTTGAGCAAGGCAGTATCGGGTATTTTTGTTTAAAATTCAGGAGATTTATTATGAAAAAACTCGCAATTCTGTTAGCTTGCATTTGCACTGCATTGAGTGTTCCGGCTGCTGATCTGGTGATGGAATTCAAACTCAATGAAGGTTCCGGAACGGTGGTCAAAGATACGGCTGGTTCGATCACCGGCAATGTGATCTACCCCGAAAACACCAAATGGGATGCCGGGCGGGAGGAAAATTCCAAAGCCTTGTACTTTACCGGCGTTGACGATAAGAGCCGCAAGGGCGGCAGCGTGATCCTGCCCCGGGGCAAGGTGGATTTCAGCAAACCTTTCACCCTGATGTTTTACTTTTTTGCGGATAAAAAACTCCCCCGCAACAGCCACAAGGAGTTGGTCAGCTGTTCTTCGGGCGAAAAAGGCCCCGGTTTCCGCACCATGTTCAGCTGGAACCGTATTTGTTTCTGGACTGGCGACGGCAAAAAACGCTCCGAACTCAACACCAATGCCAACAAGGTCAAAGTTGCCCGTGGAGTCTGGCACCATGTGGCATTTACCATGGGCGACGGCAAGGCAGAGATTTACTTCAACGGTATAAAAGTTGCCGAAAAAAGCTCGATGATGCAATTTCCCAAGCAGCCCGGTGTGATCGAAATCGGCAGCTATCACCGTGGATATGCCTACAACTATAACGGGGCGATATCTGATGTAAAAGTCTACAACGGTATCCTTACTGATAAAGAAATTCTGGCAATGGTCAAAGGTATCGAATAATAAAGGATCGATTTATGGCTCTCAAACAACTTATATTTTCTTCGCTGGCCCTTTCAGCGGTATTTACCGCCGCTGCCGCACCGGTGGTAGATGGCAAACTTGATGATGCTGTTTGGGCAAAAGCTCAAAAGTTTGATAAGTTTTTTCTGCATAACACCAAAACTCCGGCTCCGCCCTGTACAGCCATGCTTTTCCATGACAGCAAAGGCGTGTATGTGGGCTTTCATGTTCCATTTGAACCCAATAAAAAACTCCGGGCAAAGGTGACCAAACGCGATGGCAGAGTTTTTACCGACGACTCGGTGGAAGTGATGATCGCCCCCACCAGAGGGCGGGATTGCTATGTGCATTTTACAGTCAACAGCATAGGCACTATTGCCGATGCTTACGCCGATCAGGGCGGTTTTGTTGCCGACAGCAAATGGAACGGCAATGTTACAGCCAAAACTTTTGTGGGCAAAGATTTCTGGAGTGCGGAAATTTTTGTGCCTTATGCCACGCTGGAGCTGGCAGATGGTGCCGCCGATAAGTGGGGATTCAACTTCTGCCATAACTTGAGCGATCCCTCGAGGTATTCTTCCATACTGCCCAATGGCGAATACCATGTGTCGGGGGCGTTTGTGGAGATCAAAGGCTTTGATCATGATTTTTCCAACTACGAATGGCGGATCACGCCGCCAAGCTGGTCGATTTCCCGCAAAGACGGTAAATTTGTCTGCAAGCCGGAGTTGAAACTTGCCAACAACAGCCGCAAAACCGGCACGGTGAATTTGGATGTGACTTTAAGCGGCAGCGATATTGCTGCGGTGGAAAGCAACATAACTTTGGCAGCCAACGCCAACACCACAGCCAAACTGCCGGTTATGAGTGTAAAAAATCCCGGGAACTACAAAGTTACGGTCACGCTGTCTGACCCGGTAAATCGCAAGCGTTTCATCCGCCGGACTTACCCGCTGGCAGTAAAATTCAATCCCGTCGAAGTAAGTTTGCTCGATCCCCATTACCGCAACGCCATCTTTGCCAGTCAGAACTTGAAACAAGTCCGCTACAAAGTTGCCGCCGGTGATAAAAGCGTTTTTCCGCTGACTACCGGCATCAAAGATGAAAAAGGCAAAGTTATTTTCAGCCAAACCCTTGATAAGTCAGGCGTTGTAGAGTTCCCAACCGATAAACTTGCCGTGGGCAAATACACCATTTTTGCCGGTAAAAACAGCGATATTGTCAGTGTGCCTTTGCGGAAACTTGCTCCGCAGAAAAACGAAGTGTGGCGGGATAAACAAGGTTTATGGCGGGCCAACGGCAAACGCTTTTTCATGATCTCCGAATGGGGCAATGTTACGGTGCCGGGGGTGAACTTATCCAATATGCGCAGCGTAAAAACGAGCCGCCATCTGGATATGGCAATGATGTTCAGAAATCACCCGGTGCACAAGGATCTGCGGCAAAATTTCATATCGCCGGTCACGGAAAAACTTTTGCGTAAATCTCTTAATAAAAATATCCGTGATGATAAACTTTTTGCCCGTTATCTTACTGACGAGCCGGAAGTTTTCGGTGCCACCGTACCGGCTCTGGCACATGCGGCAGCTATTATCCGGGATGAAGACCCCTATCACCCGCTGGTTATTTCCAACAACTCCGTTATCGGTATGCTTGACTATATTGAATCCAGCGAAATCAACGGCTTGCATTGCTACCCCAATCCGGAAAAAGGCGTCAGCCGCCCCGGTTTCAACCGTATTGTGGCGTTTATGGATCAAGTGAAAAACATGAACGATCAGCTCCCGGAACAGCGCAAGCAGAGCATATTCTACTTGCAGCAGGGCTTCAACTACGGCGACTGGGGCAGACTCAACAGCCGTATACCCACTTTTGACGAAGTCCGTACTCAGTTTCTGATGACCGCCATCATGGGGGGCAGGGGGATCATGTTCTGGAACCGCAGTACATTGCATTATCCCGAGCTTTATATCGGTATGCCGGAAGTTGGCAGAGAATTTGCTGCTTTGCACGATGTTTTGTGCGAAGACGATCAGCCTAATGCTCTTACCCAAGGCAAATTGCGTACCATGATAAAGAAGCATAACGGCAAGCTCTGGATTTTTGCCGTTTCCACGCAAAATGCTCCTTTCAAGTACGAATTCAACTTCCCGGAATTGAAAAATCAAACGCTGGCGGTGTGGCGTGAAGGCCGGAAAATCACTGCACAATATGGCAAGTTCAGCGATACATTCAACAACTATGATGTGCATATTTACACCAACGATGTTGCCGCAGATAATCTGAAAACCGTTGCTGAAGTGGAAAAACTCATTGCCGATGCCAACGCCAAACGCTGCAAACCCGGCAATCAGGCGTTTCAGGCTTTTGAACACGACTTTCTGCAGTTCCGCAGTTCCAGCAACTTCTGGCTGCAGGGCAGAAACGACAACACCCTCTGGCATGTATCTGACGGTGTCGATCTGGGCAAACGGGCGTTGACTTACGACAACAACCGCACTTACTTTAAGGACAACACCCCCGGTAAAGTACCCGATTGGATCGAAATGGAGTTCCCCAAAGCCATCAAAGCCAAAAAGGTGGTGGTCTGCGGCATAGCCAATTCGTTGAAAGATTACGAAGTGCAAATACTTAAAGATGGCAAATTTGTCACTGTCGGCAGCATTAAAAATGCCAAACTCGATCGCAACGAATTCACTTTCCCCGAGGCTGAATTCAAAGTGTTGCGGGTGTTCGTGACTGAAAACAACGGCAAATATACCCAGATCGCCGAAATCGAAGTATATTGATAAGCTGTAAAATTTTAATTTTTGCTCTGTTCCACATACTGGCAGTGCACTTGGGATATGTCCCGATGATGCATAAAAAATTATGCTTCATCGGGACGGGGGGGGGGCGAGCCGGATAAATTAAGTTTGTCAACTGATATTGGGTTCAGAGCGTTAAGTTTTTTAAACTGATTCAACATCTTTTCTGTTTATCAACCAATACTGGTACCAGAGCCTTTTATCGTAAAAGAAGTCACATATCAATACCGGTAGTGCAATACGATTTCCTTAAAAAAGTCAAGTTCCGTAAATAAGTAACTTGCAAATATTTGCTGTGGTATTATATTATTTGCAGCAACCCGACACCCCATATAAGCCCGGAAAAAGGATACCCTGTTATGAAAAAAGTCTTATTTGTTGCCTGTGCCTTACTGTTTTTTGCTGTAAATATCATTTGCAAAGCTGCCGAAAATGGTGTTTACGATGTCAGCGGCAAGCTGGAGCTTTTTTACGATGATTTTCTGATCGCCAACAAACAAGATCTGACTTTTGTGCAGCATTCCCCACGGGAATGTACTGCCGCTCCCGGTAAGCCCAACGGGTACTACGGAGCGATTTTCCACGACGGAACTCAGTACCGCTACTATTACCGGAATACTGACAATGTTTATTCCGGCAAGAAATACAACGGGCATCCCGGCGAATATCTGGGCGTAACTTTCAGCAAAGACGGCATAAACTGGCAGGAAAAAGACTTGAAACTCTTTCCCGGCAAAACCGTTCCGCCGGGTGCAGTCTGGTACGGCAATGGTTTTACCCACAATCTGATGCCTTTTTTTGACCGCAATCCCCAAGGCACGCCCGATAAACGGTTCAAAGCGGTTTCCGGCGTGCGGGAAACTGCCGGCTTGTTTGCATTTTATTCTGCCGATGGCATAAACTGGAAACATTATGATGCGAAAAACCCCATCTTCAAGTATGAGCCGAAAAAATATGGCGGGCACTTTATCGACTCGCAGAATGCTGTATTTTATTCAGAATACGAAAAGTGCTATGTCATGTACCCCAGAGTGTGGAAAACTGCTGACGGTCTGCAAAAAGTCCGTTCTTTCGGCAAAACTACCTCCAAAGATTTCCGCAACTGGAGCAAAATAGAGTTTCTGAAAGTCAACGAGCCGGGGGAACACCTCTATATCAGCGGACTGCACCCCTATTTCCGGGCCCCCCATTATTATATCGGTGCGGCGACCCGCTACTTCGGCAACCGGGGATCGGCTACCGATGTGGTATTGATTTTTTCCCGCCACGGCAAGGGGATCCAACGCCCTTTCAAAACAGCGTGGATCAAACCCGGCTTGGATGCAAGCCGCTGGCTCAATCGCAGCAATTACATAACTTTGGGGATGTTTCAGGCGTCAGAAAGCGAACTGGTGTTTTATCACTCGGTAAAGAGTTTGTATTACAAATTGCGGCTGGATGGCTTTGTATCTTTCTCTGCCGGAGCAAAGGAAGGAACTTTTGAAACAAAAACTTTGCACCGTACTTCCGGCGGACTTGAAATCAATCTTTCCACCAGTGCCGGCGGCAGCTTTGCTCTGGAAGTCTGCGACGAGAACGGTAAGCCGCTATCCGGTTACACCTTTGCTGATTTCGGCGAGTTTTACGGCGATAAGATTTCATATAAGCCCACCTGGAAAGGCAAAACCTTTGCCGATATACCCGGCGGCAAATTCAAACTCCGTATAAAAATGAAAGAGTGCGACCTTTACAGCATGAATTTCACCGCCAGATAAACAATCTTTCCGATTTATCTGAACTGCCGTATCCGGGCAAAAAAACAGGGGCATTGCAACCTTTTGAGGTATTGCAACAGCCCCTGTAAAAGTTTATGGCAAAAGCTTTATTGCTTATTTATCCATTTCCGCCAGTGCGGCTTTGCGGCTCAAGCGGATCTTGCCGGAGTTGTCGATGTCGATGACTTTGACAGTTACAAAGTCGTTTTCGCTGACAATATCGGTTACCGCATTGACCCGGTAGTTTGCCATTTCGGAAATGTGCAGCAAACCTTCCTGACCGGGCAGGATCTCCACAAATGCTCCGAAGTCACGGATGCTGACCACTTTGCCCCGGTAGATCTTGCCGATCTCCGCTTCGGCGGTGCAAGCCAGTACCCGCTGTTTGGCAGCTTCCAGCAATTCCTTGTTGGCAGCCATGATCTTGACATTGCCGTCGTCGTCCACATCAATAGTGGAGCAGGTTTCTTCGGTAATGGCTTTGATGTTCTTGCCGCCGGGGCCGATAAGGGCACCGATCTTGGCGGGGTTGATCTGCAGAGCTTCCACCCGGGGTGCCCGTTCGCTGATTTCGGCACGGGGTTTGGCAATGCAATTTTCGATAACATCCAATATCTTCAGGCGTGCCACACGGTCGCGTTCCATACCTTCGCACAAAAGATCAATGGAGATACCCGGCAGCTTCAAATCCAGCTGGAAGCCGGTGATACCTTCGCGGGTACCGCAAACCTTGAAGTCCATATCGCCAAAGTGGTCTTCGGAACCGATGATGTCGGTCAAAAGCAACGCTCTGCCGTTGTCGTCAGTAACCAGACCGCAGCTGATACCAGCCACCGGAGCAGTAATGGGCACCCCGGCATCCATCAAAGCCAGAGTTGCACCGCAGACCGATGCCATGGAGGTTGAACCGTTGCTGGACATGATTTCAGAAACGCAACGCACCACATAGGGGAAATCTTTGGGAATGACCTTGGAAACCGACCGTTCTGCCAGATTCCCGTGACCGATCTCACGACGGCCGGGACCGGCGATCCTGCCGACTTCGCCCACGCTGTAATTAGGGAAGTTGTAGTGCAGATAGAAGCGATCCACCTGACCCGGGCCGGGGCCGGTCAAATCGTCAGCTTCCTGGGCATCTTTTTCGTTACCCAGCGTGGCGACCACCAATGCCTGGGTTTCGCCGCGGCTGAACAAGGCACTGCCATGGACTACCGGCAGAACTGCTACTTCGGCAGACAAGGGACGGATATCTTCAATATCCCGGCCGTCGGCACGATAGTGTTTATCGAGGATCAGACGGCGGGTGGTATCACGCACCAGATCGTCGTAGGCTATACGCATATTGTAGGCAAAGTCTTCATCGCTCCAATCAGCAAACTGGGGCTTCAATGCTTCAGTGGCATCGGATTGCAAGGCATCCAGAGCTTCCAAGCGTTCAGCCTTGCCGGGCACTACGCACACATCGTCGATGCGGTCGGCACAGAAACTGGCGAGAGCCTTGGTGAAATCTTCCGGCACCAGAAAGAGTTTGGGTTCTTTCTTGGCTTTACCGGCAAGTTTGGCAAGCTCGACCTGGGCTTCGCACTGGGCCTTGACTGCCTCGTTGGCAAAGTACATGGCTTCACGCATTTCTTCTTCGGTAACGAATTCGGCTTCGCCTTCGATCATAATAACTTTATCGGGCAAACCGGCGTAGATGAGTTCCAAAGTGGAGCGTTTCATCTCTTCCCGGGTGGGGTTGGCAATAAGTTTGCCATCGACTTTACCTACACGCACGGCACCAACGGGGCCCTGGAAAGGCATATCCGAAAGCATCAACGCTGTGGAAGCACCCACAATGGTCAGTACATCAGGATCGTTGACCCCGTCAGCTGCCAGCACCAGAGCCTGCACCTGAACTTCGTCAAAATAACCTTTGGGGAACAACGGACGCAAGGGCCGGTCGGTCAGACGGCAGGTGAGGATCTCTTTCTTGCTGGGGCGGCCTTCACGCTTGACATATCCGCCGGGGAAACGACCAGCTGCGGAGTATTTTTCACGGTAATCGACCTGCAAAGCCAAAAAGTCGGTGCCGGGTTTGGCTGCACCGCTGCAAGCTGCTACCAGCAGCACGGTATCGCCCAGACGGACGGTACAGGCACCATTGGCGAGGTTGGCGATCTTGCCGGTAGCGATCTCCACCGGACGACCATCAGGAAGAAGGAAAGTAACTTTCTGTTCAGCCATTTTTAATGACCTTTCTGTAAAAAATTATTTGGTTGAAATTTTCAATCCATAAACTGACAAGTCCGGCTCTGATGCATAAATATCGGGAAAACGCCGGACAAACGGTTGGTTTTCCTGTGAAAAACATCTTCAGTAATGCTCAAAACTTTTTTTATGGTAAGCTGCAAATCATGCCTGAGAAGTGAACTTGCTTGCGGAATAGCGGTATCAACCCCCGGAATCGCTCCCGGATGCTGATAACGAACCGAATTCCTCAAAAATTCAGTCTGAAGCACATAACTGGCAGCTCTGTGAAAAAAGTTTTTATAACAACCGGAAAGTGTAAATCACACACCATCAATATTAATATAGCATGATTTATACAAAAAACAAGTGCCGTCCGGCAATCTTTGCAATATCTCTTGCATATTTCGGGTATATAAAACAAAAATTATGACAAAAAATCACATTTAAATTAGTCATAAGGCCGTTTGCGGGTTATATTACAGTGAATAGTTGTAGTTTGTATTGTAACGAGGAGTGGGTTATGGTCCGTTTTCAGTGCCCGCACTGCAGTAAAATTATTGCTTCTGATAAATGGGAGGCAGGAGCAGCTGTTGTGTGTGCTTATTGTTCGAAAGAAACCGTTATGCCGGACGATCGTTTGAGTCCGGGAATGGTAATTGGTGATTTTTTACTGATCCGTAAACTTGGCGAAGGCGGTATGGGGATCGTTTATCTGGCCCACCAGCTTTCATTAGACCGTCCGGCGGCAATTAAAATTCTTAATCAGGAGTTTTCGCAGCAGGCCGATTCGGTGCAGGCTTTTATCAAAGAGGCCCGTTCTGCAGCCAAACTCAATCATACCAGCATTGTTCAGGCTTATGCTGTGGGGGAAGAAGACGGTATTTTTTACTTTGCCATGGAATATATTGATGGCAAAACCATGAAATCTGTTTTGCAGGAATGTAAAAAGCTTGCCCCCCGTAAAGCTGCTGAAATAATTATGCAGATAGCCGAAGCTCTGGATTGTGCATGGCGGGAGCAGAAAATCATTCATCACGACATCAAGCCGGATAATATTATGCAATGTGCCAATGACCGGGTCAAACTTGCCGATTTGGGTTTGGCTGGGCGACAGGGCGATGATGCCAATGATGACAGCGATGAAGTTGTGGGGACTCCGCAGTACATAAGCCCGGAACAGTTGACCGGGGTAGCGACGGATACCCGCAGTGATATTTACAGTTTGGGAGCTACATTCTACCATTTTGTTACCGGGCAATTCCCATACAATGGCGAAAACACTGACGAAATTGCCCGGCAGCATGTTTACGGTACGCTGGTGCCGCCCAAAAATGTCAATGCAGAGCTTCCGCAGGCTTTGAATGATATCATAGTGAAGATGATGGCTAAAAGCCCGGAAGAACGCTATCAGAATTGCGGCGATCTGGCAAAAGATTTGAAGAATTTTCTTAATGAGAACGGCAAAAGCTCCAGCGGCGGATTAACCGGCAGCAAGCCTTCCGGTTCTGACGACGGAAAGGTAAAGTTAGGCGGAGGTCTTTCCGGTGGAGGCGTTCAACCTAAAATACTTGCTCCGGCAAATCCGGCTAAACTTTCCATAAAGAAAGCCGTTGATAAAGTAGAAGTAAAAGCTGCGGAACCGCCTGCTCCGGCTGATGGGACTGCAGGTCCGGAAAAAGCAGCTGAACCGGCTGCTGCCAAGCCGTCAATCAAGCTGGCTATTAAAAAAACAGCGGATGCCCAGCAGGAGTCAAAACTCAATTTGGCAATGAATCAGCCTAAGGCTGTAATAAATGAGCCGAAAAAAATCACCATAGTTAAAGATGAAACTTCTCCGGCAGATGTTCCGGAAGAAAATACAGCTGAAATTGCGGCAGAAAACAGTGCTGTTGAAGCTGCAGGCGAAATTGCCGCTGAATCGGCTGAAGGCACTGCTTTGGCAGTTGAAGATGCTGCAGTGCAGACTGCAGAACCAGTTCCGGAGGAAAGAGCCTCCGGGGAAACACAAACAGCAGAAGCAACTCCAGCAGCAGAAGCGGTTCCGGAGGTCAAAGAAAATACTTCTGAAGCTGAAGAAATCAGCTCGCCAGAAAAGAAATCATCCGGCAAAGTTTGGCTGATAATAATTATTACATTGTTGATTTTTGCTGGAGCCGGTGCCGGTGGATGGTATTATTGGAAGCATATAATGCCGGGCAAATCCGGCAATGTCAAGGTTGAGCCGCAGCCCAAGGCGGCAGAAAAACCAGCAACAAAGCCGCAGATCGGTAAATTTGTTATTCCGGAAGCTGAAGATGTACCTGTCGAGAAAACTCCGGAGCAGAAGGTTGCCACATATACTCCGCCGCCCAAGGCAAAGCTCCCGCAGCTTTCGCCGTTTATGAAGCAGGCCCGCAGTTTGGAAGCGATGCTCTTGAGCAGTGAATCCCGGTTTCTTCAATCCTGGAAGCAGCAGGCTGGCCAGCTGAAGCCGAAAAACGCTCAAGAAAAGAAATTTTACGAATCGCTGGATGAAAACTATGTTATTGCCGATGAACGCGTTACCGTAGAGCCTGCCCGTAAAGCTCTTGCAGCGGCATATAAGAAACGGGTCAGTGATCTTGCCAGGGCTGCCGAGCTTAATGCCTTCCGTGCCCGGATTGTCAATGCAGAAAAAGAGGTACTGGCTTTTTCCGAAGCCAACGCCCAAAATTACGCTGCGGATCTTCCCCGTAAAATGGGATTGCTGGATTACGCGATGATTACCGCCGCCCGGAGCCGCCGCCCGGCAGATTGGAAAAATTTCCAGAAAGCCCTGCAGCTGGCAAAGGCTGAACCCAAACGGGTGGAAGGGCGTGAGGGGTTTGATAAAACAGCCCGGAAACTGGCTGATTATGCAGAGCGGCTGGAATTTGCTGCTGAACAGGGTAAAGAGTTTACAACTATGCTGGAAAAAAATAAGTTCAAGGGCAAAAAAATTTCCAGCAAGCATGGGGCGATAACGGTTGTTTCAACCAATCGAAATCTGATGGTTTTTTCGGTTGTTACTTATCCGAAAGCGGAAGCTCCGAAACCTGCCCCGAAACCTAAAGCTGCTGCTAAAGCTCCGGCTAAAGGCAAAAAGGCTCCGGCAGCTAAAGCTAAAAAGCCGGCTCCCAAACCCAAACCCAAGGCAAAGGCCAAACCGGTCAAACCCAAAGTGCATAAGATCGCTTTGATGATAAAGAAACCGGAACAGGCTGCTGATGTCAAAGTGTGGGTCAGTGTGCTGGAGCGTGATATGGGCCGCCGTGATCAATATTTTTACTACATGCTTTATAATGGTTATTTGCAGCACAGTATAGCAGCAATCGCTCCTGATAAGTTCTGGCAGAAGCGGGCTGACAAAGTTATGCGTGGGTATTTTGACCGGATCATATTCCTGGCTAACAAAACTCAACTTGCAGCGTACAAGAAATCTTTTGGAGCATGGAAGAGTTTTCAGGAGGCGTTAAAAGCCTTTGAGGAAAAACAGTAAGCTTATGAAAATAGTTCATTTTTCTGATCCTCACGCGGGCGGTTCTGCTGAAGACTGGATGGCGTATTTTGATAAACGCTGGGTAGGGGTATTCAACTATCGTTTCCGGCGGCGTTTCCGGCATGATTTGACTTTGCTGGGAAAGGCAGTGGAGTATATATTGCATATCAAGCCCGATGCAGCAGTCTGTACCGGAGATCTGACCAGTACCGGGCAGCCGGGGGAATTTGAGAAAACTTTGAAAATTCTTGAGCCTTTGGTAAAATCAAATATCCCGTTGGTCTATCTGCCCGGCAATCATGATTGTTATGTAAAGAGGACCAAATGCGTGAAGGCTATGAAAGATGCGGTTGCTTATCTTAACGGCAGCGAGTATGCTTTTGATGTTCTCCCAAAAGTAAGAACGGTAAGAGAGGTGGATTTTCTGATGCTCAGCACCAGCAGACCTTCCAACTTGCTTTGTTCGTGGGGATTTGTCAGTAAAGCCGATGATTTGTGGATACAAGATGTGTGCAGCAGCGAAAAAGTCCGCCCCCGCATACTGGTAACTCACTACCCGATGCTGGAAGATCACCCCATATTGCGGGTACGGCACCGTTTGTTCGGGCAGAAGAATATTCTGAACTTTATGAAAGATGGTAAAATCGACCTCTCTTTGTGCGGGCATGTGCATAAACCATACTGCCGGGTCGATGAGTCCGGCAGAGGAGAAAATTGTGCAGGAAGTGTTACCCGCAACGGTGTTATATCCAGCATAGATTATGATCCAGCTTCAGGAAAATTCAAATTTGAAAGTATAGATCTTGCCCGATGGCATAAAAATTGACCATGAAAAGCCTGGTAAAACAAAGTCAACTATATTTTATATTCTCTTTTGCTGCCATGATGGCTGTGGGGACTTTGCTGCTTAAATTACCCGTTTGTTACCGGGGGGAGGAGGCTTTGTCCTGGGCTGATGCAGCGTTTATGGCAACCAGTGCTTCGTGCATTACCGGTTTGACCAGCGTGCCAATATCGCAATTTACAATTATCGGGCAGATCGTTATATTGCTTTTGGTGCAGATCGGCGGTATCGGGATCATGGGATTGACGGCTTCGATCGTGCTTTTTCTGGGAAAAGGTATGAGCTTGGGCGACACGATGATGATGTCTAACCTCAACGACCGTTTTTCGTTCCGCAATACAGAGGGCATGCTTAAACTGATTATCGGGTATGTGTTCAATATTGAGCTGATCGGGGCAATATTGCTGACCGGGGCTTTTTTGCTGGAAAACAGATTTTCGTTTTGGGAATGTATCTATTATGGTATATTCCACTCCGTAGCCGGATTCTGCAATGCCGGATTCAGTCCGTTTAACGAGAGTTTGCAAGGTTTTGGCCCGGCAGTAAAGATCATAGTGGCATTTTTGATCATTGCCGGCGGTATAGGTGTTTATGTTATTTATGATCTGGTGCATACCCGCAGTCGGGTGGGAATGCTGAAAATACATACCCGGCTGGTGATGATAAGTTCTGTGATATTGATCGTGCTGGGAACCGGTCTTATCAAGCTTTTTGAGTACTTGGAAGGCAATGAACCTATTGCGTGGATCGACGCATTTTTTATGTCGGTTTCGGCAAGAACAGCCGGATATGTAATGGTGTTATTGAACGAACTTTCGTTTAATAGTATATCGATGATCATTATTTTTATGATGATCGGAGTGGCCCCCGGTTCCACCGGCGGCGGCATGAAAGTTACAGTAGTTGGTGTGGCAGTTTTGG
>JAZSHD010000153.1:0-3766 GCA_045533055.1 Victivallaceae bacterium
TGTGCGGTATTCTGCAGGGTATTCGCCGGAACAATGTCTGGCAAGGATATCGTCAAGTTCACCATTGCAAACACTGCTGCTGCTTATTTGCCATGAACCATTTTTCCAGCAGAAATTTTCTTCCATGCAAGGCAGCTTTACTGCGGCATTGGCGGGCAATTCATTGGGCAAGGTCAGTAGCGGATTTATCATTACATCGGGTTTGTTCCGCAAAGGAGCTATCTGATTGCACACTTTATGCAGACTGCTTTCGGGGAAAACCGCACACCGCACCTTTACCATGCCGCTGTCGTCTGCCGGAGCAGTTGGCACAAACTGCAAACGGAAATCTTCCGGCACACTCAAAAGCTGCCGGGGCACTTCAAAACGCAACGCTTCCCGCATAACATCAGCCGAGGCATGAGGCAAACTTGTTTCAAAGATCTCACTCTGTTCCGGCTGGATGGCCAGCACTAAATATACTGAATTATTTACCGCCAGCTCTTTAAGCACTGCATCGGCAGCACGCTGCCAGGAAGCATGCTCGCTTGAAGCATACTTGACAATTTCGTAACCGCTGCGTTTTTTCTGCCGCAGCCTTACACCATATATGCACTGAAGTTTTTCATCGTAAGTCAGTGCCGCTATTTCGGGAGCCCCCAGTAAACTCATTGCGTTACCTCCGGCCGCCCCATGGACCCATCATTCTGCCGCCGCCCCACGGAGAAAAACCACGATTCTGCCAGTTGCGGTTGTTCTGCTGCTGTTGCGGGGGGATATATTCGTAATTGAGTTCACGATGACCTCCGGGCATCCGGATTTTTGCTTCGGAGAAAAGCTTACGCAACTCTTCGCGGGCGGTATCCGGATCGGTCTTTTGCAGTTCTTCGATTTCCGCCATCTTTTCCGGATAACGCTCTTTGAGTTCTCTCATAACATGTTGAGTGGCACGACGGTTGCGGTCACGCAAAAATTTTTCATTGTTCACAGCTTCGCCAAAGGCTTTTTTCATCAGCTCCTGCAATTTCTCTTTAGCTTTTTCGGGGTCGGAGCTTTTGAGTTTTTCGTATTCGGCAAATTCAGCGGGGTATTTGGCTTTCAACTCTTTGAGCTGTTCTTCAGTTGGTTCAATATTGCGATGACCACGGGGCATCATCCCCCGGTCAGCCATAGCTTTACGCATCAGCTCCCGCATCTTCTCCCGGGCCTTTTCTGGATCGCTATCACGGAGTTTTTCGATTTCCGCATACTCCTTGGGGTATTTGCTTTTGAACTGCTCCATAAAGTTGCCGCCCCGGCGACCCATGCGACCGCCCCGGCTGCGACCGCGTTCACGGTCGGATGATGATTTATCAGAACTCCCGGCAGCAGCTGCTGCCAGACAGCACACTGCAAGAATCAAACTTAAAAAATATTTCATTAGCTTCTCCATTGTAAAAAAAAAACAATTTTACAATATCTTAATGTATGCCAGACTTGATTTATTGCAAATAAAAGTTATATTTTTATATAAAACATTTCCTTTTTTTATCCTGATTTGACTATGAAAAAGCTTTTACAACCGATTTTTCCGGAAAATATCCGCTGTGTTGCCGTTACTGCTCCGGCAGGCAAAGCTGCTCCGGCGGCTCTTGAGGCGGCTTTGCAAGAGCTTGCACAAGTTGTAAAAGTCAAAAATTATACAGCTCAAACTTCTGATGATACGCCATCTTATCTGGCAGCAGAAACTGCAGCACGCATAGAGTGTTTCAATGACGCAGTAAACGACCCCGAGGTGGATTTGATTGCAGCCGTGCGGGGCGGTTTCGGTTCTGTGCATATATTGCAGGAGATTGATTATGCAACGCTGCGTAAACGCAATCTGCCGGTCATGGGTTACAGCGATATAACCAGTCTGCATTGTGCCATGCTCGCAAAAAATGCCGGTGTGCCCATTGCCGGAAGCAATCTTATGCAGCTGGAGGAAGTCGTTAAAGATGATTTGAGTATTGCCAGCCACCACCTGGCATTGCAGAAGAATATAAGTAAAACCGTTTTAGCGGCACCGGAAA
The DNA here is from genome assembly GCA_045533055.1 of Victivallaceae bacterium. GTDB lineage: Bacteria > Verrucomicrobiota > Lentisphaeria > Victivallales > Victivallaceae > SIG78. Next base: position 2,031 of record JAZSHD010000153.1, read on the forward strand.
TAAAAGCGGTCAATGAGCTTGCGGCAACTCAAAGAGTTTCCGGCAAAGCCTGTGCGGCAAATCTTACGGTGCTTGCCAGTTTGTGCGGTACAGAGTTTATGCCCGATTTCAGCAACCGCATATTGATCATTGAAGATGTGAACGAACCGATTTACAAGCTCGACCGTCTCTTGTACCAGCTTTATTTAAGCGGGGTATTGAAGGATTTGCAGGCACTGGTATTCGGCAGATTTACCGGCGGAGAAAATTCTCCGGAAGTTTTGGAAAAACTCTTTGCAAGTTTTTCCGCCAAGCTCCCCTGCCCCTGCTACAAAGACTTTGCGTTCGGCCACGAATTCCCCATGATCGCAGTAAATTCAAATCACACGCTGACATTGCAAGCGAACCAAGCCCCGGCTTTTTCCATAGAAAGCTGAATAAACACGCCCCACGCCCCCCCGTCTGACCGATTTCAACTGTTGGTTCTGCTGAAGTGGCTAAAACTCTGGGGCATGAAATCATTGGGCATAAGGGGCTGCGGGGCTTCGGTTTGCTTTGGAAGAGGAAAATGATTTAGATATTACGCAGGCATTTCCTGTCAACAGTCAGAAAAATGTATCGCAAAGCTTATTAGATTAAAAAGGTAAAGATCTTAAAAATCGTGAAACTGGCGATAAGGCACAGATAAATCGTACTCAAAGAAAAAAGATTTTATCGCAAGAGGCGATTGATAAAAGTATTGCCAATGGTTTTTCTAAAGAAGATCATTTGCTGGCGACTGCCAATATTGAAGCTCTTTATGAAAATGCTGTATTGATTTCTTTGGATCCGGATATTAAAAACAACGATCCTAATGTTTCTATAAAGCGATATATAGCCCCAATAGTATTTATTGAAAAAGAAAATCCTATTGCGGATGTTTTGATAACGCAAAAAATAAGCATTGACAAAAATACTGCCAGAATATACAGTTTAGAAGTTGAAGAAATTATACCAGAAGTCAGTACCCAGGGCGTTGTGCGTCCCGACCCCGGCTCACAAACAGAGGGACAAAGCCTTACGCACAGGAACTACCCCACTGCTGTTATGGATAAATTACAAGTAAAACATGAGAAAATCAAATCTTTTTTGAAAAAAAATCGTAAAAAAGATAATTTTCGGTTTTCGGTCAGTCCGGTTTTTACCGAAGAAGAAATAATAAAACTCGGAAGCCAACAGACTGATGCAGCACTCGATATTACGAGCCGGAAATACAGGAATGCTTTCGAGTTCTATCGTAATATAATAGCCCAGGTATTGAAATACAAGCCGGATGATAAAAAAAATGCAAATAATTTCCGGTTTTCGGTCAGTGGGGATGGAACGGATTTTAACGGAAATGAACGGAATGGGTTTGTAGAAAGTATTGACCGGGATGGACTGCCAGATCCCATCATTACCCAAAAGGGGGCAGCAGGCAGATTTTCTGCTCTTCCGGCTGCAACTACTATACCACAAACTTCTGAAAATGCAAATAATTTCCGGTTTTCGGTCAGTGGGGATGGAACGGATTTTAACGGAAATGAACGGAATATAACGGATAATCCCAACTTCAAGCGGTGGTTTGCTGACAGCAAAGTCGTTGATGACAACGGCGAGCCGACCTGCCCGACCTGTCCGACCTGTCCGACCTGTCCGACCTGTCCGACCTGTCCGACCTGTCCGACCTGTCCGACCTGTCCGACCTGTCCGACCTGTCCGACCTGTCCGACCTGTCT
>JAZSHD010000084.1:0-20793 GCA_045533055.1 Victivallaceae bacterium
TATTTTTTAATTGTTAATAAAAAAACTGCCTGTGAATTGGCAAAAAACTCAATATTGTTGTAAATTATTAATACAACAATATACATACTATAATATACACCGCTTTTTACGGATTAAAACCTTTGAAAGTGATTTTTTATGACTAAAACTAAAAATTCTGCACTTTTAGTCGCCTCAATATTCAATTTAAGCCAGGTTTACACCCTGCCGGAGGAAGTTTTGAGCCAATCCGACACGATGCCGGTGGAATTGGATATGGGTTGCGGCAAGGGGTCTTTTACCACTGAACTTGCCAAACGCCACCCCGAGCGGATAATTCTGGCAGCAGATATGCTCTCCGGCAGACTTCGCAAGCTGGTCAGCCGCAACATCCGAACCAATGTCAATAATATGCGGGTGCTGAAAGCCGAAGCAAGAATGTTGATCGCCCGGCTTCTCCCCGACCGGGCTCTTGACCGCATACATATTCTCTGCCCCGACCCCTGGCCCAAAGACAGCCACAGCGGCAACCGGCTTTTGAGTTCCAACTTTATGACCCACATCCACCGGGTGCTTAAAGATGACGGAGTGTGGCACTTTTCCACCGACGATCTGGAATATCTTGCCGCAGTACGGCAAGCGGTCAAAGCCTCGCAGTTATTCAGAGATGAGCCGGAACGCTTAAGCGATATAGCCGATGTAAAAACCGACTTTGAAGTGATGTGGAACGAACAGGGCAAAGAAGTTTATCATCACGCATGGGTAAAACTCCCCCTGCCCCGGGTGACCATTGGTCATTAAGTAGTATTTTCAATACAGACAGCCCGGTTCATGGCATCAATCATTGATCCATGAACCGAGTTTTTTTTGCCAGAAATTGCGGCCCAGCAGCGAACTGCGGCCGGTAAGATTTATTATAAACTGCATCTTGTTGTAAAGGACTTTGCTTTTTTCGGTCCTCTTTTGAAAATCCATTCCTTCAACCAACATCACAGCAAAGGTTTCAGCCCGGTCTTCAACTTCGCTGGTTTGAGCATAATTGCTGACAAAATCAGCAGAAAAATCAAAACCGTTTTTCTTGTAATACTGCCGGATCCGGCGTTGTTTTTCTGTGGTTGCAGGTATATCAGGGTAGCGTATTCCCCAATAAATAAAGTGCCGGTTATTGAGCATAGTCCACTCTTTATTTTTCCGTTTTGGGTCAAAAAGGTGAAACAACTCGTGGAAAATGATTTTTTTGGTCACGCCCTGTGCCAGATACATGCAGTCGCCTCTGGCCACGCCCACACTTTTCATGCCGTTGATTTTTAAATTACGGCAAATCACTACCTGCTTGAGTCCGCTTTTTTTTACAAAGCTTGCCCCCAATTCGTCCAAAGCTTCAAAAAAGTTGACCAATTCTTTTTCCGCAGCCTTTGCTGACAGCACCACCCCGCTGATATGCAAAGGCAGTTGCGAATCCTGCCTTATCTTAAAACGGTAACGGCGGGCGGCTTTGCGGAAATCTTTACTGATTTGTTCTGCTGCTCTAACTGCCGGAAAAACTGCATTTACCAGCAATATAACAAGCAGAACAAATTGCCGATATTTCCGCATGCCCCTGCCCTGCTTAAAACTCTGCCACCAAAGTACACGGCAGCTGGGTAATGGGTATCTTGGCAAAGTGCACAGTAAGTTTTACTTTGCCGGCTGGCAGCTTATGCAGATTTGCCGGTTCGCAAACTGTGGAAATACCGCCCTCAAAAAGTTTAAGAAAAACTCCTTCCAAAGCTGTACTTTCGTATATATCAGAAACCAGCACTTTGCAGGGTGTTTTTTTCAGCCACTCTACAGCGTCCAAAGTCAGATAAACCGATCTTGGGGGTATATCAAAAGAGCTTACACTGCCCAGAGCGTTGATGATCACAGCTTGGGTATCCGGTACTCCGCCGTAAGCATTTTCCAAATCTTCAGCAGTTATGCCGCCGGGCTCTCCTGCCCGGTCAAAGCGGATCACGGCAGCACTCATATTGGTAAAATCCGCCAAATCGCTGTTGGCACCATTTACGCCGTCATCGGTTTCTTTGATATGTCCGGGAAAATCAATGTAGCTTCCCATCATCGTTGAGGTCGATATATTGTAAACCACCCCGGTATATTCGGTTTTATCCGACTTGAGAGCTACTTCCCGCTGCAGGATTTCCGGCAGAACTTTTCTTCCCCGGAAATCAGCAGTCAAATCCACATAAGCCATGGTTTACCTTTCAGAAATTGTGGCAGACCAAGCCGTCACGCAGTTTGGGCTCAAACCAGGTGGACTTGGGCGGCATGATCTCACCGGCATCGGCTATATCAATAAGCTGACCGACGGTGGTGGGATACATGGAAAACGCCACTGCGTAATCGCCGGAATCCACCAGTTTTTCCAACTCGGCAGTACCGCGGATGCCGCCGATAAAGTCAATAGCCTTGCTGGTGCGGGGGTCGTCGATCCCCAGAATGGGAGCCAGCACATTATCCTGCAGAACGCTTACATCCAGCCGTTCGATCACGCCCAAAATGGAAGCATCGAATTTGGGCGTAACAGTGTACCACTTTTTGTTGAGATACATCTTGAATATACCGCCCTTTTCCGGAGATTTGGTGGTGCTGGCTTCCACGGTAAACTTTTCGGAAAGTTTTGCCATAAAGGCTTCTTCGCTCAAACCGTTCAGAGTATGCACCGCCCGGTTGTAGGGCAGGATTTTCAGCTGCGAAGCCGGGAACGCCGCCGCCAGAAAGTAGTTGTAATCTTCGTCGCCGGTATGATTTGGGTTTGCCGGTGCCGATTCTTTCATGGTGCGGGCAGCGGCAGCACTGCGGTGATGACCGTCAGCAATATAGAAGTAGTCGATGGCGGCAAAGAGTTCAGAGAGTTTTTCGCTGGTTGCAGCGTCAACTCTCCAAAGAGTGTGCCCGATACCATCGGGGGCAACAAAGTCAAAGAGCGGAGCTTTGGCACATTCTTCAGCGATCAAAGCGTCGATTTTCGCATCATCTTTGTAAGTAAAGAAAGCCGGGCCGGTGTGGGATTTGAGGGTCATCACATGGCGGGTGCGGTCATCTTCCTTATCCTGCCGGGTCTTTTCGTGTTTTTTGATGCGGTTTTCGGCATAGTCCACAGCGGATGCAGCTCCAAAAACACCGGTCTGCACCTGTTCGCCCATTACCAGTTTGTAGATATAAAGGTGGGCTTCTTTATCCACTGTAAGGGGAGCTTCGGCAATGATCTTGTCAAAGTTTGCCTTGGCTTTGGCATAGACTTCATCGCGGTAAAGGTCGATACCTTTTTCCATGTCGATTTCGGGGCGGGATACATGCAGAAAACTGTAGGGATTGCCTTGGGCAAGCACCGCAGCTTCGGCACTGTTGACTACATCGTAAGGTACCGCCGCAACTTGTGCAGCACGCTCAACTGTGGGCAGCATACCATGAAAAGGTTTGAATACGGGCATAATATTTCCTCCTTGAATATAGGTTATTTTTATACTTCCAACGCTCCAACGATTTCGGAGACACTCTTAAAATTATGGCGTTTCAGATAATCTTCAATGCCGTCAATAACTTTTAACGGTGCGTACGGGTCGGTAAATGTGGCAGTACCTACCGCCACCGCTTTAGCTCCGGCAAGCATGAACTCCACAGCGTCGATACCGTTGCAAATACCGCCCATACCGATCACCGGGATCGTGACAGCTTTGCTGGCTTCGTAGACCATCCGCAGAGCTACCGGCTTGACTGCCGGGCCGCTCAAACCGCCGGTGAGATTGGCAATTTTAGGTTTGCGGGTTTCGGCATTGATCGCCATACCGGTAAGAGTATTGATCAGAGAAACGGCATCGGCACCGGCATCCTCGGCTGCCTTGGCAAAATCACCGATTTTTGTAACATTGGGGCTCAACTTGACGATCAGCGGCAATGTCGTAGCTTTGCGGACGGCACTTATTACTTCGTTGAGCAGTTTGGTATCGGTACCGAATGCCACGCCGCCGGCTTTTACATTGGGGCAGGATATATTCACCTCCAAAGCGGTGATACCTTCCCGTTCTTCATCCATTCTGCGGGCTACTTCGCAATAATCGGCAATGCTTTTGCCCCAGATATTGACGATGACCGTTGCTCCGGTAGTCCGCAAAAAAGGCATGTAGTGGTCGCCATGCAGAAATTTATCCACGCCGGGACCTTGCAAGCCAATAGCGTTGAGCATGCCGCTGGCAGTTTCCGCCACCCGCGGCGTGGGGTTGCCGTTGCTGACAAAAGGTGCGATCCCCTTGACCACCACCGCACCCAGGCGGGATATATCGTAAAGCTGATTATATTCATAACCGTAACCGAAAGTCCCGGAAGCGGTCATCACCGGATTTTTCAACTTGAACTTGCCAAGATCCACACTCATATCAATTTTCATAATAGACCTCCCCGGCGGTAAAGACCGGCCCTTCGGAACAACTTCTGGCATAGCGGAATGTATCGCCGTCTTTAACTTTGACTACACAGGCAAAACATGCCCCTACCCCGCAGCACATCACATGGTCAAGGCTCAATTCGCCATCGGCCCTTCCGGCAGCACAAAGCATCTTGCCCGCCGCCATCAGCATAGGCGTGGGGCCGCAGGCGTAAAAGCGGTATTTTTTGCCCGGTTCGGGATTTTTCAGCAAATCTTCCAGCAATACAGTTACAAAGCCTTGAGTACCCACCGAACCATCGTTGGTGGCAGCTCTCACTTCACTACCCTGGGCTTGATAATCTTCCAGCAGGATCAAATCCGCATCGCCCCGGGCACCCACCAGCAATATACCCTTATTTTTGGCAAGTTTGCTGATCATAAACATTGCCGCTGTACCGTAACCACCGGCGATCATCACCGGTATTTCATCATCGGCTGGCATCTTGTAGCCGTTGCCCAACGGCCCCATAAGGTCGCATACGGCACCGGGAGCAAGGGTGCTCAATACTTCCGTACCGCTGCCGACGACTTTGTATGTTACCTGAACAGTACCATTCTCCGGATCGGTATTGTTGATGGAAAAAGGTCTACGCAAAATATTTGCACTTTTTTGAGTTATCTGCACATGCACGAACTGACCGGGAACTGCTTTCCGGGCAATTTCAAGATCGTAAAAGACCACCTGATAATAGTCGCCTTTCAAACAGCGGTTGCTGATTATTTCGCCTGTTTTATACATTGTTTTATCTCCGTTAAAGTGATTTTTCACTGAATGCTTTTTTTGCCTGCGGGGAATCGGATTTATCTGCCGTACAGTTTTTGAACGCTATGCGACTGCGGAAATCGTTGCTGTATAACGCTATATCAGTAGCCACATAGTAATTGCTGACTTTTTCAAAGCCGGTGATTTCCAGAATACGCTCCGGCTTGCAGTTCAACTTTCCTGCGGCAGCCTCGCCGAAAAACTCTGCCCGCATGGGAAAAAGATATTCACTGGCTATCCACACTCTGACCAGTTTATTTTCCGGCGAACGCAGCACCAATTTGCGGCAGTTCAAAGTTTTGTAAGATTCCGCAGCTTCTTCGGCAACTACCGGATAACTCAAAAAATCCATGGTCAAATCACCGATTTGGAACCCCAGTTTGCTCAAAAGCCCGCCATCCTTGACATTGGCAGAACTTTTACCGGTTGAAGCATTGTGCAGCTTTTCAAAGTAATGCTCTTCCTTATTGTTCAAAAACAGTTTTGCCTGTACTTTTTCTTTGCCGAAGCGGATAAGAAAACGCACCGGATAAAACTTTGCCCCACCCTGATTGCGTTTAAGATGCGTAATTGTTCCCGCAAGGTCGGCAAAGCTGTTTTGCGAAGCCGAACGGCTGCGTACCAGCTTCAGAAAAATTTCCGCTGCCGAATTACTTTCTGCCGCCGGCAGCACCGCCGCCATGCAGAAAAACATCAAAAAAAGTACCGCAAAAACTCTCATTATTTTTTACCCTTTTCGGCAAAGATGATTTTCAATGCGTCATCAATATTGCCAACCGGTTTGAATTCCAGCTGTTCACGGACATTTTCCGGGATCTCTTCCAAATCTTTGACATTTTCTTCCGGCATAACGATAGTTTTGACTCCGGAACGCAACGCGGCGATCACTTTTTCTTTAAGTCCGCCGATAGCCGTTACCTGACCACGCAAATTCACTTCGCCGGTCATGGCAAGTGCCGGAGCAGTAGACTTCTTTTTCAGCAGCGAATACAGTGCCGAAGTCATAGTTATCCCCGCCGACGGGCCGTCTTTGGGCGTCGCCCCATCGGGTACATGGATATGGAAATTGTTCTTTTCAAAGAGTTCGTACTCAATCCCCAGTTGGGCTGCCCGGCTCTTGAGCAGCGTAAATGCCGCCTGGGCACTTTCCTGCATAACATCGCCCAACTGCCCTGTCAGTTTAAGTTCGCCCTTGCCGGGAACCATCAAACTTTCTACCGTCAGGATAGCTCCGCCTACCGCCGTCCACGCCATGCCGGTAGCACTGCCGACTGCCGGAGCTTTTATAGCACTGTCAATAAGATAACGCCGGGGGCCCAAAAGTTCATGAACCATCTTGGCAGTCACATTAACACGCTTGTTTTCTTCAATGGAACCTTCCACCAGCTTCCGGGCAAGTTTCCGGCAAAGAGAGGCTATGTGCTGTTCAAGTTTACGCACCCCGGCTTCTCTGGTGTAGTGGTCGATTATCTCATCCACCGCCGCCATGGATATATTGAACCAGCGGGGCGGCAAACCATTTTCTTTCAGCTGCCGGGGCACCAGATAACGGCGGGCGATCTCCCGCTTTTCAAAACTGGTATAGCCGGGCAGAGTTATTACTTCCATACGATCCAGCAGCGGTGCCGGAATAGCTTCCATAACATTGGCTGTGGCTATAAAAAAGACCTTGCTCAAATCCAGATCAAGCTCCAGATAATGGTCGTTGAACGCCTTGTTCTGGGCGGGGTCAAGCACTTCCAGCAATGCTGAAGATGGATCGCCCCGGTGGTCGGCAGCGAGCTTATCTATTTCGTCAAGCATAAACACCGGGTTGGCAGTACCGGCTTTTTTCAAATTCTGCACGATCCTGCCGGGCATGGCACCGATGTAGGTGCGGCGGTGCCCGCGGATCTCCGCTTCATCACGCACGCCGCCCAGAGCTATCCGCAAAAACTTGCGGTTGGTGGCTCGGGCAATGGATTCGCCCAGCGAAGTTTTGCCCACACCGGGAGGCCCTACCAGACAGAGAATTGGTGATTTCCGGTCGGGATTGAGTTTCATTACCGCCAGAAATTCCAATATGCGTTTTTTCACATCTTCCAAACCGTAATGGTCTTCTTCCAGAACCTTTCCGGCTTTGAGCAAATCCAGATTGTCGTCGCTGTAAATACTCCACGGCACCGACAGCAGCCAGTCAATGTAGTTGTATGCCACATGATATTCCGGCGACATAGTCGGTATCAATTCCAGCCGGGAGAGTTCTTTGCGGACGGTAGCTTCCACCTTTTCCGGCAGAGTCAGCTCCGCCAAACGGTTTTCTATATCAATGATATCCGGGTTCCGGGAGTCTTCCCGCAATTCTTCCTTGATCACCCGCAGCTGTTCCCGCAAAAAGTATTCCCGCTGGTTTTGCGACAGATTCTGATGCACTTCGCTTTGAATTCTTGCCCCCAGCTGCATTACTTCCAATTCCCGGTTCAACACTTCCAGCAGAAAGGTCAAACGCTCTTCCACATCCAGCGACTGCAAAAACCAGATTTTTTCCGTGGGCAGTATGCTCATGGAGTCAGCAATCAAATCTGTTACCTTGACCGGATTGGTCATGGTCGCCACGCCGTTACGCAATTCATCCGGAAAATTGGGCATGAATGCGGAAAATGCCTGAAACTGCTTGACCGCTTCGATGGCCATGCCTTCTACGAGTTTTTCATCGTTGATTTTATCGGTGGTCAGCGGAAAATACGACGGTTCTTCCGCTCTTACCGGCGTGCGGAATTCACACCTTGCCAAACTCCGCAGCAGCAATCTTATGCTGCCGTCGGGGTAACTCATCAGTTTTACTATCCTTGCCCGGCAGCCGATCTGCGAAAGTTCCTTATCCTGCCAGCGGACAGTTCTTATGCGGCAATCCGGGTGCCGTTTGACAAATTCCGGAAAATCTTCAGCCACTTCCTGAAAAAATGCCACCAGCCGGTTGCCGTCGTAAGCTTTACGCATCCTCTCAACAGCATCTTTTTCATCTACAAAAACCGGCGTAAGTACAAACGGAAAAAGCGATACTCCCCGCAAAGTGAGAAGCATTGCCCCTTCGTTTTTACCTACCGTATTCATATTGCTCATTACTGTAAAACTGTTTGCCATATAAATCAAATCCCACTTTCTGTTACAATTCCAAAACATGTTCCGGGGGAGTCAATATTTCCAGAACTTCCCCTGCCAGATAAAGCGAACCGGCAATCACCGTCGGCAAACCATCCGACGGTTCTTCTCTTGATAACTTATTCAAATACCCTTCAAGATCATCGACCTTGCGGCAATTTTCTATCCCCAGAGCTTTCGCTTTGGAGCAAATATCATCCAACGATGCCGAAAGTCTGGCTTCTTCGGCAAAAGCCACTGCACTCAATGATTTGGCCAATGGAGCAATGATTTTCAAGCCGCCGGAGTAGTCCTTATCGGCAAAAGCCCCGAAGACCCAATCAAACTTTTTGCCGGGATACAACACTTTCAGCGTTTCCGTTAACGAAGTCAAGCCGTCCGGATTATGACCGCCATCAAGAATAAATCTGCCCGCTTTAAGCGTTTCGATGCGGGCGGGCCAACGGGTTTCGCTCAATGCCTTACAGCTCGCATCGTTCCACAACTTCAAAACTTTCAATACTGATATGACCAGCTGGGCATTGCGCTGCTGCATCAAGCCGTTCATTTTAAGTTCAATGGTTTCGCCGCCGCAAGTAAATTGCTGATAATTTACCTGCATGAGCGATTTTTCATCTTTACTTAAAGGCGACAACTCCTTTGCCCGGTAAAATTCAGTATTGACCATTGCCGCTTTCAAGCGAATGACCTCTTCAGCTTCCAACGGCATTTGCCCTACCACCACCGGAGCATTGGTTTTGACGATACCCGCTTTTTCGCTGGCAATAGCCGCCACATTGTCGCCCAGAAACTTTTCGTGATCCAATGCTATATTGGTTATGGCACAAATCACCGGCTGCACTATATTTGTAGCATCCAATCTGCCGCCCATGCCGGTTTCCCACACCACATAGTCGCACTTGTGAGCGATAAAACTCAACATTGCCATTGCGGTAACAACTTCAAAATAAGTGGGCTGGCTGCCATCGGCACGCATTTTTTCCACGGCAGTCTCCAGCTTTCCTGCAAGTGTCAGAAATTCTTCTTCGCTGATGGCTTTGCCGTTGATGCGGATCCGTTCGCAGGCACTTACCAAATGGGGCGACGAATAAAACCCGGTGGTAAAGCCGTTGCAGCGTAAAGCTCTTTCCAGCATTGCCCCGGTGGAACCTTTACCATTGGTTCCGGCAAGATGGATAAACTTCAAATCATTGGGAAAAGCACCGCACAATTCAGTCAATCTTACGGTCTGTTCCAATCCAAGTTTTATACCGAAGCGGTGCAAGCCGAAAAGCCAGCTGCACGCCTGGTCAAAATTTTCTATCATACCGATCTGAAAAATTTTTATGATTTATTATTTGCTCAATCCCGGCGGATGGGCGACCAATCCGGCGAGGTTTGCGATATACTCATATTCAGCAATTTGCGGGATACACCGGTCTTGCTGTCCACAATATAGATTTCACTTTTTCTGCCAACTCTGCGGGATGCCGCCAAATGCCGTGAATCCGGTGCCCAGGTGGGGGCTTCCCAATCTCCGGCAGGGAGATTTTTGATTACTCCGGTATCTACACCTTTGGGGTCGTAAATGGCAAGTTTATAGCTGCCGCCAACTTTAGCTGCATACGCCAATTTGCCATCCGGAGCCCAGGAGGGGGTTACCGCTTCGCTGCCCAGGGTGGGCACCCGCCGCTGTTCGCCGCCGTTGGCTCCCACCAAATAAAGACCGGGGCGGCCGCTGCGGTCAGAAACAAAACAAATCGTTCCCCCGCTGGGGTGCCAGCAGGGCGACGCTTCCACCGCCTTGCTGTGGGTGATACGGCGGCGATCGCGGCTGTTGAACGCTTTTACATAAAGCTCCACCTGGCGGTCGATACTCATTATCATAGCCAGATAATCCCCGGAAGGATGCACCGAAGCCCCCACATTCATACCCGGGAAGCGGGTCAAACGGCGGGTCCTCCACGGTTTGAGCATGGTTTCGCAAAGATCAGTACCCGATGCTGAATAGCGGGTGTATACCACCGAGTTGCCATTGGGCATCCAGGCAGGTTCCACACAGCTGTTGCTGTATGCTGTAACTTTACGGATATTGCCACCGTCGGTATCACATACAAAAACCTCTTTCAAGCCCCGTTTGGTTTCGGCGGTAAAAACCAGCTGACTGTCGCACAAACGCTGCTTGAATCTGGCATTGATAAGCTCATCCACCGCCCGGGCGGCAGCACGGCGGCTGTCGCCGGAAAAAGTTATATTCTTACGCAAAACCGGATTGGCTCCGAAGTAAAGCTGCATGACGATTTTTCCGTCGCCGCCGGTAAACTCCAGATTGTAGTCTGCCTGCCCCTTGACCACCCGGAACCAGCCGCAAGTGGCAAGATAGCGGTAAAACGGTTCGCACAACTTGGGATCACCATTGATACTTTTGATCTGAATGGTCGGTTGCACAAAGGTCTGCTGGGCAGACTTGTTGATTTCAATAACATTTGCCGCTTTTGCCGTAAATGCAGCAAAAAACGCAATGCAAAGCAATAATACCGGAGTTTTGATTTTCATAACTTATTTACAGCCTTTACACTTTATATATTACAGCCGTTCCCGCCGGTCGATCACCCGCTTGGCTTTGCCTTCGCTGCGTTGGATCGTCTGGGGGGCAACCAGTTTGACTTTTACCCGCAAACCGATGGTGTGTTCAATGGCACTGGCAAGTTTCTTCTGCATTTCTTCCATAGTGCTGATGGTATCGGAGAAGATCTTTTCGCTGACTTCCACATCAACTTCAATATTGTCCATACCCTTTTCGGTATACAGCACAATATGGTAGTGGGGCAAAGTGCCATCCACCGAAAGCAGTGCCGCTTCGATCTGGGAAGGAAACACATTCACACCGCGGATGATCATCATATCGTCGCAGCGGCTGGCAATGCGGTCGATCCGGCGGATAGTCCTGCCGCAGGCACAGGGTTCGGAGATGATCCGGGTCAAGTCATGGGTGCGGTAGCGGATCATGGGGAACGCTTCTTTGGTCAAAGTGGTAATGACCAATTCACCGAAAGCACCGTCGGGCAGCACTTCGCCGGTATCCGGATCCACGATTTCCGGGTAGAAGTGGTCTTCAAAAATATGCAAACCATTGTGTTCGCTGCACTCAATAGCCACACCGGGGCCGATGATTTCGCTCAAGCCGTAAATATCGTAAGGTTCAATACCGGTGTTGGTCTGCATTTGTTTACGCATGGCGTCAGTCCAGGGTTCGGCACCGAAAATACCCACCTTCAGCGGCAACTCCCGCATATTGATATTGCCTTCGGCGGCTTTTTCTGCCAAAAAGTTGAAGTAGCTGGGGGTACAGCAGATCGCCGTTACGCCAAAGTCCTGCATGACCATCAGCTGACGCTGGGTGTTGCCGCCGGAAGTGGGGACTACTGTGGCACCCAGAGCTTCGGTACCGTAATGGGCACCCAGACCGCCGGTGAACAATCCGTAGCCGTAAGAAACCTGAATAACATCGTTCTTATTCAACCCGCAGCTCTGGAACGCACGCTTCATAACATCCGCCCACAGCTCAATATCATTTTTAGTATAGCCGACCACAATGGGTTTGCCGGTAGTACCGCTGGAAGCGTGCAGACGCACCACTTCGCTCATAGGGGTTGCAAACAAACCAAAGGGGTAATAGTCACGCAAATCAGTTTTGTTGGTAAAGGGCAGCTTGGCAATATCTTCCAGACTTTTTACGCAATCCGGAGTCAAACCTTTTTCCTGCATACGGCTGCGGAAAACTTCCACATTGTCGTAAGTGTGTTTGACGATTTTCTGCAAGCGTTCAAGCTGCAAACTTTTAAGTGCAGAAGGATTCACATAATCTTCTGCCGCACCGATTCTGGCTGTACTCATAAAATCTATCCCTATTTAAAAGTTGATATTTATATAATTTATTTGCTGAAAACTATTTCAACAGAAAATTCTCTTTTACAAATTTTAATGCTTCATCCCGGCTGTTCACCTGTTTATCCAGCTGGGCATCCATCAGCTGCTCAAGAATATCCTTGAACAACTTGCCGGGTTTATACCCCAACTTTATCAAATCATTGCCGTTCAGAAACAGCTCCGGCAGTGCCAGAACTTTTGATTTTTTCATGCGGTCACACAAAAAATCATAACCGGCAGTCAACCCGTTGGAGCAAAGGCAATCCAACCGGTGCAGCTCCAGCTCCATGATAAAATACTTTTCCGCCATCAGCCGTTTGAGCTTGGCTTCCCGCATTTCCACAACCGAAGCAAACCGCATGTGATACCGCACCGCATGTTCCACTGCTTCTGCCGCTTCCCGGGAAAACCGCAGTCTTTGAGCGATTGCCGGAATCATATCCGCACCCATAGCTTCGTGGCCGTAAAAGTGCGGTATATTATCACGATCAAGCGAAAACGCCGGTTTCTTGCCTATATCGTGCAAAAGTATGCTCCAGGCAAGGATACTATCCTGCAACTGCCCTGCCCGCTCAAACATCAGCAATGTGTGTACCCACACATCCCCTTCCGGGTGATATTTGGGGTGTTGTTCCACTCCGGCAAGAGCATCGACTTCCGGCAGCCATATATTCAATATACCGCTTGCCTTCAAAAGTTTCAACGCCCTTGCTGCATTGGCATTGCAGAACATATTTTCCAACTCGTCCCGCACCCGTTCTGCAGCGATTTGAGCACACTTTTTCGCCATTAAGCAAATTGCACTCCACGCTGAAGGCTCGATTTCAAAACCAAGCCTTGAAGCAAACCGTATTGCCCGGAGCATCCGCAAATAATCTTCGTTAAAACGCTCTTCCGGCACGCCTACCACCCGGATCAGACGGTTTTTTATATCCTCCAAACCGCCCACATGGTCGATAACTTCACCGGCTGCCGGATCATAGAGCATGGCATTTATGGTAAAATCCCTCCGCAAAAGATCCACAGTCACATCCCGGGTGAACTTGACTTCATCCGGACGGCGGCCGTCGCTGTATAACCGCTCTTCCCGGCAGGTGGCAACTTCAAAAACAAAGCCTTCAAACTTTACCAGCACCACACCAAAGCACGCCCCGACCATTTCCGCACCGGGAAACAATGCAGCTATATCCTGCGGCAAAGCAGTGGTCACCATATCTATATCCGACGGGGTATTGTTCATAACCATATCCCGCACGGCTCCGCCGACAAAATATATTTCATACCCGGCATTGCGAACGATTTCCACAACTTTGCAAGCCGCAGCAAAAAGTCCGTTATCCGGAGCGTTTACCTTGATTTTCTCTGTCATAAACAACCTTGACTTTCAAACAACTTCCACTTTTTTCAGACCTGAAAACCGTTTTGACTGCATTCTCCCGAAAAAAAGACGGAACAAACAATATAATATAGCTCAAAACCTTTATTACCGCAAGCATAAAATATATTTTTTAAGCTAAAAAAAATTGCGGAACACTTTTCTTTGCTCCGCAATCAACATCATAAGCGTAAAATCAGCTTTTCAACTGCCGCTCCAGCACCGAAACCGCCCGGCGTAATTCTTCATCTTTGGCACAAAGTTCCGGTATTTTCGTCCAGGCATTCATGATCGTAGCGTGGTTGCGGCCGAAAGCACTGCCGATCTGCGGAAAACTGCTGTCGGTAAGTTTTCTTGCCAGATACATTGCCACCATTCTGGGTTCAGCAATACTCTTGGGACGCTTGTTGCTCAAAAGGTCACTGATCCGCAAATTGAAGTATTCGGCAACTTTCTTTTGAATATCATCGACCGTGATCTGCTGGCTGGTAAATTCTTCTTCAAATACCGAGTGGAGTATATAGTCTACCCGCTCAATAGTTATGGGCATATCCTGATCCAGCGACACCCGGGTGAACAACTGCATAAGTGCCCCCTGCAAACGGCGGACATTACTGGATATACGCGATGCGATAAACTCAAGGATCTCATCATCAAAACGCATCATAAAATTCTGCTGCATACCACGCAGAATGGCGATCCGCACTTCCAGACCGGGAGCGTAAATTTCAGTTGTCACCCCCTGCTCAAAGCGGGAAATAAGTCTTGCTTCCAAACCGGCGATCTCCGACGGGCGTTTATCCGAAGTAAGAATGATCTGTTTGCCTTCAGAGTACAACGCATTAAAAGCATTGAAGAACTGCTCCTGCAGCTGACCTTTGCTGCCTAAAACATGGATATCGTCAACTAAAAGCATATCCACATTCCGCAGCTGCGAACGGAATGCACCGTATTTATGACTGGACAGCGACTCCACAAAGCTGTTGAGGATCTCTTCGCAGGTAGCATACCGCACAACCATATTGGGATTGCGTTTCTGCGTTTCATGAGCTACTGCATGCAGCAAGTGGGTTTTTCCGATACCGGTATTGCCGTAAATGTAAAGCGGATTGAACAATCCCGGTTTCTCCGATGCAGTCCGGGCTGCAGTGTAAGCGTAACGGTTTTCTTCGCCAACTACAAAGTTATCAAAAGTGTAATTGGAGTTTACTTTAGTACTTCTCAACTGCGGTTCAACCATGCTCACAGCAGGCATCGGAGCAACCTGTACGGGTTCTTCAACAGCCGCAACCGGTTCTTCTTTGGATTCCGGGAAATGACCGGCTTCAAAACTGTGCAGATAATCTTTGCCGTTGATATTGCTCAAAGCCTCTGCTATCTGCGTAGAATACGATTGCTCCACCCACTCGGCGAAGAAATCATCCGTCACCCCCAGCACCAGAGTTGAATCATCCACCCGCAGCGGCAGCATGTTGGCAAACCACTGTTCGTAGATGCTCCCCGGCACCATGGTACGCAATTTTTCTGCAGCGATCTTCCACAATTCCGCTGCTGATTGTTCTCCGTTATACATTTTTTACCTTGATTTTTTTTCCGCAACCCTTATCATCTTTCAAATATTGCGGATGACTTATATAAAACTTTTAATATTTTTCTTTTCAACAAATCGCCAAAGTTGTTCACAAGTTGTTGTAAACCTTGCTTATTTGCGTAATTTACAGCTATCAAACACCTGTCAGCAGCAGTTAAAAAACCTGTTGTTATTCCAGCGTACTACTTGGAACACGCCCCTCAGCTTGAGCTCAAACAAGCTCAAAAACTGCCCTGTCAGCTGCTTTCTGCACGATTTTTTTGCCGTTATTTGCTGTAAAAAGTCATTTCTCTATAGAAGAATGGCAACTTACAACAAATATTGCGTTTTCGCACACAACTTATTAACAAGTTATTAACAACCCATCATCGCTTTCGCTTGCGGCGAACAATTAACAATTTACTCTCTTTTGTCAATTTTTCAAATCAAAATTGAAAAGTTTTCGAGAAAAAAAGTTGCAATTTTTATCGTTTCGGGACTTGACATTTTTAAAATCTGGTATATATGGGAAAAAAGTTTTGCCAAGTTGCCAAAGCACCTTTGCTTTTTTCTCTATGTTGTATTAAATTAATGCAGAAATGTTAAACTGTCAAATAAAATTCAGGATACTTACTTATGGAACAGAAGAAACGCACCCGCCGGCTTTATATGACCGGCTACGCCCTGACTCCGCAAAAACGGATCGATCAGAGTGCAGTGCTTTGTGAAGACGGCTCCATTCTTGCCATCGGCGGGGTATCGGCGTTCAATATGGATGCGGAGTTGGAAGTATACGATTTACCCAATGCTTATATCATGCCCGGCTTTATTGATTCCCACATTCACGGCGGAGCCGGTTTTGATGCCTCCAGGGCCAGCTGTAACGAAGGCAGTATTCAGGCCATGAGCCAGCTTTTAGCATCACGGGGGGTAACAGCTTTCGTGCCTACGGTGGTAAGCCTGCCCCAGAATAAAATGCTTGAAGAAATATCTGCTCTTGCCGATGTAATGAGCCAAAGTATGCCGGGAGCAGAACCCGTGGGGATACATTTGGAAGGGCCTTTTATCAACCCCTCCAAACGCGGAGCTCAAAATCATGCGTCACTCCGGGAGTTTGATGCAGTTTTTGCCAAAGAGCTGGTGGCAGCCGGCAAAGGTTTGATCCGCCGGGTGACTTTTGCTCCGGAATTGCCGGGTGCTGACAAGTTAGTTGAACTTTTGCTGCAGTCCGGTATACAGCCTTCCATGGGGCACAGTTTGGCCAATGAAGAAGAAACTCTGCGTGCCATTGATGCCGGTGCCCGCTGCTGTACGCACCTGTTCAACGGCATGCCGCCTTTGGAACAGCGGCATATATCTGTAACGGCAGTAGCTTTGACCGATGACCGGGTGACTACCGAGCTTATTATCGACGGCAGACATTTGCATCCGAGAATGATCGAACTTGCCTGCCGCTGCAAGCCGGAAACCAAACTGGTGGCAGTCAGCGATGCGATCATGGCATCCGGCATGCCTGATGGCAAATACTATATCGGTGATTCGCAAATCGTAGTGGAAAAGGGTTTTTCCCATAATCCTGAAGGCAAACTTGCCGGTACTACCACATTATTGGATAGCGGCTGGCACAGCTTGATGACCTACGCCAATACCGACGAAACTTATGCTGCCGGCAGTGTAAGCTACAACCCTGCCCTTTCGCTGGGTCTGCCCGACCGGGGCATACTCCGCCCCGGGACCCGGGCAGACATGGCTATTTTTGAGCAAGGCTCCAACAAACTGCTTATGACGATATGCCGGGGCGAAATCGTCTATTGTGCTGAAAATATCAAACCAGCCCAAACTCCGGGTGAAAAATCAGGAGAGTAATATACAATGAAAAACCGAATCGATAATTTGGATTACAAACTCCTTGATACCGGTAACTTCCGTAAACTGGAACAGGTCGGGCCATGGCGGCTGATCCGTCCGGCATTGAATGCCTGCTGGAATCCCATGCTGCCGCACCAGGAGTGGAACAACGCAGATGCCGAATTTATCCGGGACAGTTCCGGTCACGGCAAATGGAAAATCCTCAACCGCCCCCTGCCCGAAAGCTGGGTCATGCGTTGGGGCAACTTTAACTTGCACATCAAACCCACCAGCTTCGGTCATTTGGGCTTTTTTGCGGAACAATATAAAAACTGGGAGTTTTTTGAAGAGATCATCCCCACATTGGGCAAAGAAGTAAAAACCATGAATCTTTTTGCCTATTCGGGCATCGGTTCTATGGCAATGGCACGGGCCGGGGCACTGGTTTCGCACCTTGACGCCTCCCGGGGCATGGTGGAATGGGGCAGAATAAATCAAGGCATGAACGATGATGTACCTGACCGCATCCGCTGGATCGTGGACGATGTGAACAAATTCTGCAAACGGGAACTGCGTCGGGGCAACCGTTACCGGGGCATTGCCCTTGACCCGCCCAGCTTCGGCAGGGGCAGTGCCGGACAGCTCTGGAAAATCGACGATCAAATCATAGAATTGCTGGTAATGTGCCGGGATCTTCTGGAAAAAGACGGCAATGCTTTTATAACTTTAAGCTGTCACTCGCCGGGATTCACGCCGCTCGGTTTGGAGCGGCTGCTGGAGTCCGTGCTGGGCAAAGGCAATATCCAAAGCCGGGAAATGACCATTCCGGAAACAACCGGCAGAGTTCTGCCCGCCGGGATAACCGCCACCTGGGTCAGAAAATAAGCTGTTAAAAAAAATCATATTTTCACATTGCCGCAACTTTATCCAAGGTGCGGCAAACTTTTTCTACGCCCGGATAATTGCTGTAAATAAAAATATGCTCTTTCACGGTCTTGTACCGCTCCAGAAACTCTTTTTCGCCATTTTTCGCCAACAGAAAGCGGTCAACACCAACAACCAGCGGGAAAGCCGGATTTTGCTGTAAAAACGCCAGCCGGCTGTTCAATGTACTGCTGTAATAACGGTGAAAAAGCTCCACATGCACCACTTTTTCCGGCTGATTTCTCCGGGCAAAAGAGAAATCAGGAAAGATCACTCCACACCCGGCGATCCGGGGCAAATCTGCATCGGGAGCTTCAACCCATTGTTCTGCCTGCAAGCGGAATTGCCGGATAAACAGCATTACTTCTTCGGGTACGCAAGCAGCCCAGCGGCGGGCAGAACTCTTTAAGTCACACTTCTGACTGGAAAGATTGAGTACTTCCGCATTGCCGTCATTGCGTAAATTCAATTTGGCACGCATTTTCCACTCTTTCATCAAAAGAATCACCTGAAAGAATGAGGCAAGCTGCAAACCGTATTTGCGGTTTTCGCCAAACAGCACCGCCGGACCGCTGACCACGAGTTTCACTTCATGGGTGGATATTTTTTCCACTTCGGCAAGCAGGCGGAAAAACTTCAGCCGCCGCATGAATTTCCGTAAAGTCATCGGGTCGGGGTCCGCCAGAAAAAGTTCCAGTTTTTCAGCATAGAGCAGCAAACTCTGCACCAGATTTACATTATATACATTACAAAGCTCCGCCCCGCTCCACTGGGGAATCGTTGACAAGCGGTCAAACTCCGGCAAATCGCCGTAAATATCTTCCCGGCAAAGAGGATTATCTGAATTCAAAAGCCGGATACGCTTTTGATATTCAGCAAGACTTTCCGGCGGTGCGGCTAAAACTTGAGCGGCACTCTTAAAAACCTTCTCCCGCAATTCAGCGGTATTGCTATAAGCACTCCGGCTGGAAAATTCACAATGGTCAAGTATGACTTTATTCATCCCTGCCGCCGTTTTTCCCTGCAATGCAGCTTTCAAAAAAGGTTCCAGATTCTCTTCCAGTTCCGCCCGGGTAAGCTGACGACCCGCGGCTTCCCGGTAAATCGACATCAACGCTTCGGCTATGGTCAGATTTATACGGTCAAGTTTGAGAAAACGCACACTTATCCTGCCGGAATTGCGGGTAAATTGCAGCAGTTCCCGATTCAGCATACTCCACCTCCATAGATTTTAGAAGTATATGCCCGGTGTGCCCGACGCCGGTTAAGCACATTCAGTTCGCTGGTGGAAGCATTGACCAATTCGTAAAGCACCGCTTTTTTGCCCGGTTTGGCTCGGAGTATCCGCCCCAGCCGCTGCACATGTTCCCTCACTCCGGAGCCGCCGGAAAAGATTATGCCGATGTTGGCTTCCGGTACATCCACACCTTCATTCAACACTTTGCTGGAAACCAAAACCGGACAAGCTCCGGTACGGAAATTTTCCAGCATATTCTTGCGTTCGGCACTTTTGGTATGATGGGTAAGCACCGGCAGAAAACAGCGTCGCCCCAGCTCATAGGCAGCGGCATTATCGGCGGTAAAAATAATGATCCGTTCCCCGGCATGACGCTTCAGCAATTCCCAGACCATATTGAATTTTTCTTCGCCGCTGCGGGCAATATTTTTCTGTTTAAGATAAGCCTCAAATGCTTTGCGGCCCGCCTGTCCGCTGCGGACGACTTCCATAATAAAATTACGCCATGATTTCACTGAATTCATCACCAGATGATGCTGGTGGAGAAAGTCTGTGTAGACTTTGCGGTTGAGCAAATATTCAGCATGTTCTTCCGGCGTAAGCGACAGCTCAATGGTTTCCACCTCATAATCCGAAAGTATTCCCCGGCTTAATTCATCTATCTGGATGCGGCAGCAAACCTTGCCCATCAGGTCATTCATGATTTCATCCCGCTCCAGATCACTCTCCGGCGTGGCACTCAACCCCAAACGGTAAGGTGCTATCGACCACTGTGCAGCCAGCTGATTGGCGGGTCCCGGCAAATGGTGGCACTCGTCAGCGATCAGAAAAGCAAACCGGTTGCCGAAAAACTCCATTTTCAAAACCGCTGAATTATATGTGGAAACAGTTATATCGCAGGTTTCATTACTGCCGCCGCCCCACATACCGATCGGCACATTGAAAAACCTTTTCAAAACATTTGCCCATTGAGCCAAAAGGTCAATGGTAGGCACCAGCACCAGCGTCGGCCGTTTCAGCCGGGCGATCGCCATTACTGCCAGAATGGTTTTGCCGCTGCCGGTAGGCAGTGCCGCTACGCCACGGTAAGAGTTTTGCCGCCATGCTTCAAAAGCTGTCTGCTGATGAGAACGGGGTATGAGCGTTTCCTGTAAAGCAAGTCCTTTCAAAGGTTCAAAGAGAGCAGCATTATCTTCCAACTCAAGCTGCATGACACGGATTTGCTGCAGAATCGCTGCGTAATCACATGCCCGGGAACGGAAACCGTTGATCCGGCTGTCAAATTTAAAAAGTCCCGGCACCGCGGCGACCAGTTCCGCGATTTCGCCGCCCGACCAGACCAGTGTACCATTATCAAAAACTGTTTGGATCATTGCTTATTGATTTGCTTTTTTATAAAATAAAGATTATAGTAAACTACACCGGCATTGCTGAAAATGCCAGTTGTCAACGATAAAAAATGGAGTTTTTACCGATTATGAAATACTTTGGAGCCCATGTCAGTGCCGCCGGAGGCGTTTTCAACGCCCCTTTGAACGCCGCCGCCACCGGAGCAGATACCATTGCATTGATTACAAAAAAT
>JAZSHD010000078.1:0-14639 GCA_045533055.1 Victivallaceae bacterium
AGGAGTATCCATGCCCAAACAACTTCGCTGTTGTCCATCGGAAGTTTCAGGCTTGCCAACAAGGTTGCTGCTGCGTTGATCATATCTGCACCTCCGGTGCTTGATATGCACTTTTTACCGGCCGCCAAAAGACTTGACGACCGCAACGCTTGTCCCCGTTGCCGTTACTACTTCCAGGGTCTTCAGAGGTTTCCCCCATACTTTCGCTGACTGCTGCCAGCACCTGACGCGACTGAGTAATTCCACCATCCATAAGTGTTACTACCGATTGATCCTTTCTTGTTGGTTTATATTTTCCGGAAGGGGCGACCTTCCGGTGGTTACTGTTACTTTTTATCTTCAGCTTTTTCGTTTTCCCGCAAAATTTGCTGATTGCGGATCTTGGCACGGATGATCGCCGCCGCCTTGGGATTGGCATTGGCTAAATAATCCTTGACCACCTGATTGCGGATCTCGTTGTACGGTGCCAAACCGCGGCGGCCCCGCTCTTTATCAGTACGGATACCTTTCTGATAATCAGCGTAAACCTTCTTTGCCATCAATTCATACATGGCGACTTTTTCTTCATCGTCATTGACCGCTGCATTGAGGGCGTTTTGAATAAAGGCATTGATAATGTCGGTTATCTGTTTGAAGGTTGCCGTTGCAACGATCTCTTTAAGTTCCCGTTCCAGAAACACTGCAAAAGGCGGATATTTTACCGTTTTGTCGTCCTTCTGCAAGATTTCATAAACTTCTCTGGTTTCCTTGAGTCTGCCGAAGTAGAAAAGAAATACTGCGGCATTTTTCATAAAGTTGATTTTTCCGGTCTTGAAACTTTCAAGATTTTCCGATTTTTCATACGCCCAGTCGTAAGTACGGATCGCAGACATAACAATATCCAGATTGGGAGCTATGATCAAATAGCGGTAGCCATCCTGATGAGTCCACAATATCCGCCCTGCCCGCATCATTTCCTGCAAACAAGTGGCAATAATGCGTGAACACTGCATATCATGCCCGGTCATGCGTATACCTTCGCTTGCCCAGTAGATCGCCTGTGCCTCCGGCAAACGCCAATCCATGGAACCGTACTCGATATTGAGCTTGTTGATGTAGTCAGCCCGCAAACGGTATTTATCGTGCAGCCACACGGTACGCAAAGCAGCATCGACCTTTTCCGCCTTCTTCACATCCTTCAACGCTTCCACAAACTTGGCAGAGAGAACCGAATTCAACCGGAAATTTTCGTTCAAAGCCGCATACCCCGGCAAACCGGCTTTGCGGGCAGCTGCCCAGATGGGGTCACTTTCCGGAAACATCTTCATAAACCCTTCAGCCGTATAAGGCATGGTACTCCAGAGTTCCCACTTGGGTTCCAGTGTTATGACCGCTTCCATCTCGGTTGCCAGACGGGCTTTGTAGTAATAGCTGGCATTATCCAGCACATTACCCATCTTCTGCTGAAAAATCACTGCCAACTCCCAGTATAATCTGGAAGCACCGGGGTTGTAGAGCAATGCTTCATCCCGGATGAGCTTGATCCCTTCCCACACCCAGTACCATCTGTCCTGCCACAGCGAACAGGTTACAGATATATTGTACGCCATGTTCCATGCCAGATACGCCGTAGCTCCGGCGAACCGGGGCTGCAGCTTGGTTATCCAGCTGGCAAGCTGTACCATTTCAAAATAATTTTTATCCTGCTGCAATGATGCTGCCCGCAGCCAGAGCAAGTCTGCTATCAAGCCCCGGAAACTGCCCAGTGCCATGGTGGTAAAAGTCACCAGCGGCGGAGCATTGTTGATCTGTCCGGTAAAGAACAGATCATGCTGACGGATCATTGTATCAAGTTTCCGCTGGGTGGCACTGATGCCGAAAATGAGCACAGCCGAAACTACCAGTGCAAGCAAATATTTGCCGATTTTTCCAAAGTTTATCATTTTCTGATCACCAATCCCAATTCGCGTTTCCAGAACAACCACATTCCCAGCAGGATGAACGGCAGTGCTTTCAGCAGAAAATACTCACTGAACAAGCCGCCGATATAGGCAAATTCCACCAATTCACCTCCGGCGATCTTCTGGGAAATTTCAAACTCCTGCAACGGTGCTACGATCAACATCGCCACCTTGCCGATCCAGTACCCGGTGTATTTGGAGGGATCCGCCAGCTGACTGGTGGTCATCACCAGCGGAGCTACGCTCCCGAGGAACATGTAACTCAACACCGTAAAAATCGAAGTAGGCATACTGAACGCCGCCGCTGCACAGCAGCTGATACCGGCATAGACCATAAGCATCAGCAATATCACCAGCAAACCGCGGATAAAGTTGCCGGTAAAACCGGTGATCTTGATCAGCAGTTTAGGACCATCCACCGTCTGAAAATAGACTTTATCTTTGGCGTTATCCAAGTTGGCATACCGCAAACTTACATTGCCGTCTTTATCAATCACGCTTGCCGGCAGCACTTTTTCGTGGAATTCCCCGGCGTAATTCTGCTCGGGCATAGGCGAAAGGGGCCGCCAGGTGCGGGTGTAATCTTCTTCAGCCACCGGCACAGCCTGCTCTTCCACACCGGCTCCGGTATTTTGTTTGCGTTCCACAAAGTACCCCACCCACCAGCCGGTGGTGTTGCGTTGGGCTTCGGTATCAACTTTGCCCACATAAAGCCGGTAACGCAGATAGATGGGAGTTTTCAAATCTTTGGGCAGATTTTCGTAATTCCACTCGCCGAATTTCTGAAAGAGCACTTCCGCCCGCTGCCGGAGCATTTCTTCGCTCAAGCTGTTGCGGATATCCTTTTCCATTTCCGCAGCATCAGCTGTTACCCTGCCCCGGCCTGCCTTACGCATTTCTTCGAGCTGTTGAGCCAGAGCCTCCCGGGTCAATTTTTCCATATCTGCCGGTTTGGGGTAGTAGACTCTTCTGCCGACTAAAACTTCATTTTCGATCCGCTGTTTTTCTTCGGCAGGAAAATCGTTTTGGCTGAAACGGTAAAGCACCACACCATAAATCGTAAGCCCCGCCAGCAGCAGCAGCACTGCATGCAGCAGCACCACACTCAAATATTTCGCCAAAAATATCTTGATGCGTGATACCGGCTTGGCTACCACCATGTGCAGCTGATAGCTTTCCACATCCTGCGTCATTACCAAACTGGCGATCCACACCGTGGAAAGTGCCAGAATAAAACCGACTGTACCGAGAGAGTATTTGAGAGCTATCTGTATGTATGCCCTCGCCCCCTCCCCGGAGCCGGAAACTGTCATCGGCAACGCCACCGAACACAACACCAGCAACCCCAGCAGCAGCTGGAAGATGTGTGAACGCATCGCATTGCACAATGTCAATTTTACGATTGCATTAAATGCCGTCATAATCAATACTTTCGTTCACATATCTGGTTAACGGTTTTTCAATATATCATCAAGTTTGGCATCAGCAGCTTTCAATGCTTCAGCTTCTGCCTTGACTTTTTCTTCATCTTTGCTGACCACCGGTTCATCGGCAGCTGCAGTCAAATCTGCCAGCCGTTTTTCTTCAGCGGCTTTCAGCTCGCTTGCCAATTTGGCAGCACTTTCTTCGGCGGTGGGCTTTTTGACTGCTTCGGGCTGGGCAATAAGATTTTCCAGCACGGCACTTTTTTCATCTTTATCTGCCGAGAGGTATTCGGCTATGCCGCCGCCCAATGCACCGGAAGTTTCAACGCTGTCGCTCTTGGCTTTGGCAATAACATCCAGAAAGAACTCTTCCAAAGTACGGCGGGGGTGATCCATAACAAACTCTTCGCCATTGAGATTTTCCCGCAAAACGCTCAACACCTTTTCGGTAGCTTCTTTGCTCAAAGTGGGGGTAACGATGCGGGTGCTGTCGCTGACGGTCAAAAGTTCGTTCAAACTGCCCTGGGCACGGACTTTACCGCCGTAGAGAATGACCACCCGGTCGCAAATATCTTCCACATCGCTCAACAAATGGCTGGTGATAAGTACGGTCTTGCCCCGTTTTTTCAGCTCCATGATCAAATCTTTGACTTCCCGGCAGCCCAGCGGGTCAAGTCCGCTGGTGGGTTCGTCAAAAATCAAGAGCGACGGGTCGTTGATCATCGCCTGTGCTAAACCGATACGCCGTGCCATACCTTTGGAGAACTCCCCTACCCGGCGGTGACGGGCGTGAGCCAGCCCCACCATATCCAGCAGCTGGTCGATACGGTTTTTCCGTTCAGCCCGGGAAAGGTTGAAAAGCGAACCGAAGAAATCCAATGTTTCTTCAGCAGTAAGATACTTATAGAGGTAAGACTCTTCCGGCAGATAGCCGATGGCCTTTTTCGTTTCCACCGCCCGGGGAGCCTTGCCCAGCACAGTCAGCTGACCGGCGGTGGGGTAAAGCAAACCCAAAATCATTTTTACCGTGGTGGATTTACCGGAACCGTTGGGTCCCAGCAAGCCGACTACTTCACCTTCCTTGACCGTAAAGTCGATTTCATTCACTGCCCGTGCTTTGGGCCGGTTCCAGAAATCGCGGAACACTTTGGTCAAGCCTACCGCGCGTATCACATCTTCTGCCATTTTACTTCGCCTTTCCTGATTTCAGCGGGAAAGAACTGCCCGGCAACTTATACCGGACAGCTCGCAATTTTACTTTTTATTCTTATTATCTTCCAGAGTGAGTTCTTCACCGGTACGCACCAATCGGGCACTGTTGAAGATCACTACCAATGTACTCATTGTATAGAGTATTGCCGCACCCACCGGAGTCATCTTGTCAAAGACCAGCAGCACCATGCCGCCGAACACAAACAAGATACCGATGCACAAATTCTGATAAATCACCATACGGGATTTCTGCGACAAATCTATCAGCATGGGTATACGACGCAAATCATTGGTCATAAGAGCAATAGAAGCACTGTTGATGGCAATGTCGCTGCCGATGGCTCCCATAGCGATACCCAAATCACCTTCTGCCAGAGCCGGAGCGTCGTTCACCCCGTCACCCACCACAGCAGTCGGATAACTCTTTTTGGCATTTTCCACATATTCGACTTTAGCTTCCGGCAGACATTCGCTGCGGAATTCGTCGATATCCAGCACATTGGCAACCTTTTCGGCAACCGATTCCCGGTCCCCGGTGACCATTGCCACCTGCCGGATACCCAGACTGCGGAGGTCTTTAAGAGCCTGGGCAGCCTCTTTACGGATCTTATCGCTCAAGCCGATCCAGCCGATGATCTCGTTGTTGCGGGCTACAAAAACCACGCTCAAGCCTTCAGTGGCAGCTGCGTCAAAATCTTCCGGCAGCGTCAACCCCTGATCTTCCAGCCAGTTGGAGCGGCCCACAGCTACGGCAACGCCGTCGATAACGCCGTTGACCCCTTTACCGTGAGTTTCCTTAAAATCGCTGACTTGAGCAAGTTCCAGCTGGGCTTCGTTGGCAAGTTTGACCAGTGCCACCGCAGTCGGGTGGTTGCTGTTGGCTTCCGTTGATGCCGCAATTTTCAGCATTTCAGCGGGAGTAACTTCCCCGAAAGGCACCAGTTTGACTACCGAAAGCAAGCCGTCGGTCAAAGTACCGGTTTTGTCAAACACAAAACTGCGGATCCGTGCGGCAAGTTCCAAATGGCTCACATCCTTAATGAAGATACCCAAACGGGCTGCCGCTGCCACCGCCGCCACGATCGCCGTAGGCGAAGCAAGCATGATCGCTCCGGGACAGGCGATGACCAGAAGCGTGATAACTTTGGATATATCGCCGGTGAACCACCAGGTGATCCCCGCCAGCATCAATATTGTAGGAGTATAATAACCGGCATAGCGGTCAATGATCCGCACGATCGGGGTACGGGAGTTTTCCGCCTGCATGATCATGCTTTTGACTTTGCCCAAAGTGGTATCTTCGCCCAGACGGGTCACTTTAAGCTCCACCAGACCGGTCAGGTTCTGGGTACCGGCATAAACATCATCACCGGCGACTTTGTCTACGGGCATGGATTCCCCGGTAATGGAGGCCTGATTGACAATGGTTTCGCCGGAAAGCACCACCGCATCCACCGGGAAGTTTTCCCCGGGTCGTACCCGGATGATATCCCCCAGCGACAAACTCATAACATCGGCATCGACTTCAACGCCGTCTTTCAGCAAGTGTACCTGCGTGGGAGTGAGTTTGACCAGCTCTTCAATGGAACGCTGGGCACCGGAAGCAGTGCGGCTTTCAATAATAATTGTTATCAAAAGGAAAAACGCTATGACCCCGGCGTTCTGGAAATGGCCGCCGGCAGTCTGATAATTACCGCCTGCCAGGGCAGCGAGGATCGCCAGTGCCACCAGTTCGTTCATATAAACTTTGCCGGAAAACAAATCCTTGATCGCCGTATAAATGATCGGCATGGCAAGCACAAATGCCCCGAAAAGAGCACTGAAAGTTGCCGCAAAAGTCTGCCCCGGCAGAAAATAACTCAAGATAAAGGAGTTGGCTGTAAGCATACCGCCCAGCACGGCAAAACCTACCAGCACCAGACTGCGTTTGCGGTTGTCGTCGGTGCTGACCTGAGTATTTACTGCAACACTTATATTTTCACTCATCTTATTTGCCTCCTGCCGGTTTCTGTTCCGGAGCTGCTGCATTTTTGGCAGTTTCTTCGGCTTTGGGGATTTCTGGCCCCAGCTTGAGCCAGAGCTTGCCGCCATTACCGGCACCCAGCACAAACTTCTGATCTATACCTGCCATGACTTCGGCAAGCACCGCATTGTAGCGGCTCATTAAAGCAGTACGGGGATTTTCGTTATACTCTTTAAGAAAACTTTCAAAGTAAAGGCTTTCGGCCTTCACATCGGCTACTACCATAGTACGGTAATTTTCCGCCGCCGCAATTATGCGGGAGCTTTCTTCGCTGGCTTTTGCCTTGGTGCTGACACCGTATTCGCGGGCCTTGTCGATCATAGTACCCTGTTCGGCACGGGCAGCAGTAAGAGCGTCAAAGAACGCTTGGGTAACAGCAGGAGTCATAACCTTGCCGTTGATACGCACTTCTTCAATGACCACCCCGATATTGAGGTCGGCAACCATCTTGCGGTAAGCTCTTTCCACAGCTTCGCGGTATTCGGTCTGCCGTGAATAGAGTATTTCGTCCACCGTCCACTGGGCGGTGGTGGTTATAACGGCACTTTCCAACATTCTGCCCAAAAGAGTGCGGGGGCCGCGGCGGCCCAGCTCTTCGCCTTCATCGACTACGATCTCATCGGGCCCCGCCGGATTGGTCGGCACCCGGAGCACCTGATAAAACAACGCCGGATCGCTGACCTGAAAACGGGCACTCCAATTAGCGTGGATAATGTTGGCATCGGCAGTCAAAAGATAGCGGTCACGATTGGGCTGCAAACCGGGCAATTCGCCATTGGGTCCCGGCGGCGGCAGCTGATCGGGCATGATCCCGGCATTGAACGATACCTGCAAAGTCTGGGGGCTGGTGGGCACCACGACCTTGCTGGTCACCGGATCCGGCAAAAACCAGTGCCAATCGCTGGTGTAAGTTTTTTCGTACTTGCCAAAGCGGAAAACGATCACTGCTTCCTGCGGGGAAACGGCAAAGTAGCCGCCCAGCGTAAAGAAGTAGACCAGCATGGCAAAAATCAGCCCCACCAGAGCCAGAAAGACCCAGTGACCGGCTTTCATAAACGCCTTGACCCCGCCGCCGTACTGATTGTACAGCTCGGTATCAGGCGTAAGATTTTTCTTTTCGTTATCCATAAACTTCAAGCCTCATTATTTGGCGTTTTTCGCCGGAGCTGCAAGCTGGTCGGCGTTGCTCTTGAGCAGGGTAAAGGGGTCGGTGTTGGTATCCAGCACCAGAGTTGTCTTGCTCTTCATAATGGTACGCAAGGAGTCAAGTTTACGCAAAAATGCCGCCAGTTCGGGGTTCTTGTCAAAGACCCGCAGATATTTGGCAGCTTCCACATCGCCCTGGGCACTGATCTCTTTGGCTTGGGCTTCGGCGTTGGCAATAATGTTGGCACGCTCTTTATCGGCAGCAATGCGGATCTCTTCGGCACGGAGCTTGCCTTCGCCGAGATAACGCTGGGCAGCGAGCATACGATCCTGATTCATACGCTCAAAAACCTTGCTGCTTACCGCTTCAGGAACATTCAAAGTAGTAATACCTGCCGAGCAGATTTCCAAGCCGTAGGGCTTGGCTTTGACAAATATATCGCTTTTGATCTGTTCGGCGATTTCGTTCAACCGCATCTTTTTGGGATCGGTAGTCAGGATCTGGTCAAACTTGTATTTACCGAAAGCGGCGTTTTTAGCACCCCGCATCCAGATATCCAATTCGCTTTCCGCTTTTTTGAAGCTGGTCATGCGTTTGGCAAAGGTCAGCGGGTCGCTGATGCGGTAGGTAATAAAGACACCCACAAGGATATTCTGCTTGTCAGCGGTGGCAGTTTCTTCGATCTGCCCTTCGTGACCGCCAAAGCAATGGAGCCGTTTGTCATATTTGGTGATTTTTTCAAAGGGGTACGGCCAGCGGAAATGCAAACCGGCTTTGGGATGCTCATTGAGCATCTGCCCCATACGCTCAACTACAGCTACTTCGGTACTGCTTACCTGATAAGTGAAAACTGCCACCAGCAGCACTGCAAATACGAACACCCCCAAAAGAAGCGTCGGCCAATGTTTGAAAACTTTGTTTGACATGATTTATCTATGCCTTTCTTTATATAAATATTTGATTATTCACCCAAATTGGCGTCAAAGAGATTCAGACGCTCTTTTTCTTCCAGATTAAGTTCGTAAACATCGCCCTTCAACGAGCTGCTCAACACATATTTACGGACATCTTTGCAATCATTTTCCAGAAAATCCAGATAGTTTTTCAGCATAAACAGCTTGGGCATGGTTTTATACGCCTGCAACTGCTTGAGGAAACGGTCGCTGACCGCCTTTGCCACAGTAGCAGTCTGATAACTTGCTGCTGCCGCCCGTTCCCGGATAGCCAGAGCGTCAGCCTTGGCCTGGGGCAGGACTTGTGCTTTATATGCTTCAGCTGCCAGCACCATCTTCTCCCGTTCTTCCATGGCACCGAGCACATTCTGGAACTCTTTGCCCACCTGGGTCGGGGGATGGATGCCAACGAGATTGGCAGAAACGATCTCCACGCCCAGCTTGCGGGCATCACATTCAGCCTGGATACGGGCCTTGAGTTTCTGTTCAGCATCCCGTCTGCCGCCGGTGATGATGTGATAGAATGGCGCACTTGCCAGATATTCAGTTACCACCATGTGCCCGATGTTTTTGATGACCTGTTGAGCATCCACACTGCCATAGACATAATCATAAACCCCGTCCGGACGGACATGGTACTGTATGGGCATTGAAAGCCCCACGAAGTAAAAATCGCCCAAAACATCGCCGGATTTATCTCCGCCGGAATGGGATACATCGTTTGCCACGATAAAGTTATTGTCGCCCTCGCCGTGTTCGGCAGTCCAGAGCACAACAGTCAAGTCTTCTTTTTTCTTCTCTTTTTTAGGCGGCGGTGCATGGCCGTGACCATCGTCCACATATTCCTCTTCTTCTTCGTGATCGTGTTCTTCGTGACCGATGACCACTTCGTAGATTTGATCGCAGGAATATTTTTCAATAGTTCCGAAGGGCCAGGGCAAAGTAAAATAGATGCCCGGCGGCAACGGCTTTTCGGTATTGGTAAGTCTGCCCAGATTGGAGCGTAAGCCAACTTCGTTGGAGTTTACTTCGTGAATGGTCGTGGAACCCCACAAAATCAAAGCCCAGAGCAGAATCAGCGGGAAGATCGCCCGTTCCACAAAACTGTACATCCAGGTCGAAGAAACCTTGAACCCGAACTGATAGTCCAGCATGTCAGCAAAGTTACGCATCACACCGCCGGGTTCGGTAAAGAGAGCCAGTATGCGGCTTTCAAAAACCGGGCGGGATTCTTCCAATGTCCGGGGGCGGTAGAACTCCACAACAAAGCTCAAAACCAGTTCCACAGCCAGCACCAGATAAATAACCAGCAATGTTTTGGCAATAATTGCATCATACTCTTTAAGACCGGATTTAAAGCAAAGTCCAGCCGCCACAGCCGCCGCCGAAGCCACCGCTCCGGCGATCATCCAAGCTCCGAAGGGCCGCAGCCAGCGGAAAGCCTCGTCGTGGGACTGACCGTTGTAAAAAGCTCCGGCAAAAAGTGATATAACGCCGATCACCGCTGCCAGAAATACCATATACATAGGGTTGGCAGGAGCGGTATTGAGCACCGCTTCCCGCAATTCAGCACTGCGGTCTGCCCAGTGTTTGAAAAAGAGCATGCAAAGCACAGCGATCAATACCGCCGTTGCCACGCTCAATACATAAGGAGCATATTTGGCGTAATTTTCCAGCGTTCTCTGCTGGGTAAAGCGGGCATCTTCATCCACGGCAAGCATATTGTTGTCGTGGCGTTTTGCCAGCAGCATTTTTTCTTCATTTTCGATTGCCGCACCTTTGGCAAACATGCCGTAAAGGGTGGCTGCCAAGCCGAACAACGCTGCTACGGTGTAGGGTATGACCACCACAGCGAACGCATCGGAATTGGCGAACGAGCTTTTGACCACGCCCAGCACCAGCAGCAGCAATGCAAACACTGCACTCAACACGGTACCGATGGCAGCAAGTTTGGTCATTACTCCGGCATTGTCAATAGCGGCACGGTAGTTCACAACCTTGTTCATTCAGTCAACTCCCGGATCCGTTTTACCGGATCCATTTGTTTATTGTTTATATTTAACACTAAAAAAAACCAACTTTATATAAATGATTAACTTTCTTCGCTGACAGTTCACTGGCAAAGCACTTTTTCCGGCGGAGCCCTGCCCCGGTGCAAAGCTGCCGTTTCCGCTCCGGCAACAACAACATCCACAGGCAGTTTTTCAGCAAAAACTTCGCCCCGGTAAACATCGTTGAACTTTTCCGGAACAATAAATTCCAGCTCGCTGCCGGTCACTGCCGTAAGCTGCTGACCGCGGTAAACGATCTCTCCGCAACCGCACTCCCAGCGGAATTCAACATTTTCCGCTGTTTTCTGCCATGCCGATACACTGCCCGCCCCCAGATTTATCCGGGGAACGGCCGAAGCACCGAGTGCAAACAATAACACACTCAGCAGCAACATGTTAGCATAAATTTTACGACATTGCCACATAAAAAGTATACAATACTCCTACATTACTATCGCCTATACAATAGCACAGATAACTGATAAAATCAAATATATCACGCAAGAAAAACACCTCTATTTGCCCGCCGGAAGAAAAAAACTGTAAAAAAATTCTCTGATGTTGCAATTTAACAGTAAGACTGTATATTATCAAGGTTTTTAATCAGGAGTTATACATCAAATGAGTTGGACAGCATTTTTATTGATCGCCGCCTCAATCGCCATGCACAGTTTGTGGCATTTTCTCTGCAAAAGCAGCGGCAAATCTTCGTGGGCATTTTTCGCACTTTTTTCCACATCGTTGTTTCTGACCATGCTGCCCTTTGCAATTTGTTCAGGTATATTGTTCAAACTTGATCCACAAACCCTAAAATACGCTCTCACCAGCAGTGTTTTTGCCACCCTGGGCGATTTGGGCTTGATGCTGGCATACAAATACTCTGACATCTCCCTTGCCTACCCCATGGCACGGGCGTTGCCGGTGTTTCTGACTATGGCAGGAACCATGCTTTTCAGCTGGGGCAAAACGCTGGGCAAGCTGACCATCGCCGGCATGCTGATAATCTTTGCGGGGTGTATGCTTATGGCATTTTCTAATAACAGTTCCGGCAAAACCCTGCGGGAAAAGCTGGAATTTGTCAAAAAAGGACTCCCCGGAATTTTGCTGGCAGCATTTGCCACTACCGCCTATACGATCATGGACAGCTTCGGAGTCAGATCAATTCTGGAAAACTTCCCGGAAAGCAACAAAATTCTGGCAGCCGGCACTTACTCCTGCATACGGGAATCGCTGGTAACAGTTGTAATGTGGGCGGGAGCCGCAACTTTGGCACTGCGTAAAAAAGATGAAGGCAATCTTAAAGCTCTGGCCAGAGTCTACCACCCCTACGCCGCTGGGATTTTTGCGGCACTGGCTTATGTATTGATCTTGATTTCCATGAATTATGTGACCAATGTAAGCTTTGTGCAAGCCTTCCGGCAGTTGAGTTTGCCGTTAAGTGCCTTCCTCGGATATTTTATATTAAAGGAAAAGATCACCAACTTGCGTTGGCTGGCACTGGTGCTGATCATGGCGGGATTGCTGTTGAGTATTCTTTGAAGTTCAACTGCCGCTGCCGGCAGCTTCATTGTCGCTTTGCAGAAAATTATTGACGATATATGCGATCAACCGCCGACATATCCAGGTAAGAAAAAGCGATTCACCTTTATACTCGTGCAGCTCTTTCCATGCCATTTTCCAGGTATGTTCCACTGCCATATTGGATTTCTCGGACGAGTTGAGCATAGCCATAGCTGTCAGACAAAGCCGATTATGGTAGCGTTTGCGTATTTCC
Organism: Victivallaceae bacterium; assembly: GCA_045533055.1. Taxonomy (GTDB): domain Bacteria; phylum Verrucomicrobiota; class Lentisphaeria; order Victivallales; family Victivallaceae; genus SIG78. The sequence continues at coordinate 12,525 of JAZSHD010000078.1, forward strand.
ACGCAAGCTTCGTGATCGCCAAGTTTGGCAAGTCTTACAAGTTCATCGTCAATAGTGCACGCATATTGCGATTCGGTTACCGGTGCCATTTTCTGAAAAATTCCTTACATTAAAAAAATGATAAATCATGGGTCCCATTGTATTATTAGAGTGGGAAAAACGGCCCATTGTTACATGGAAATGTAAAAAAAATTCAAAATTTCTTGATTTTTAGCCCTAAAACAGCTTTTTTTCCGGTTTTCCAAGGAAAATCAGCACCGTCATTTCAGTAAACACTCTCTGAGTCCGGCAATTATCATCTGCACAGCAACGGCGGAAATTATCAGCCCGGTCAAGCGGATCAGCGGCCCCAGCAAATGCAGTTTGACCAACACCCGGTTGATGCTGCCGGAAAAGAGCATTACCAGAAAATTTATAAAAATTGCCAGAAAGAGCGACAGTGCCATAAAACTCCATCCGTGCTGTGCCGTTCCGGAAATACTTGCAGCGATCGTTCCGGGGCCCGCAATCAAAGGAGCCGCCAGCGGCACCAGCGATAGATCAGTAAAATCCACATTGCCGCCATTTTCATCAGTGCCGGAGAATTTGGAACTGCTTTGCGGTTCATCTTTTTTGTTGACAAACCGCCCTTCCCTGACAGCGATCCAGCCGATCATAAAAAGCACCAGACCGCCGGTTATTTTAAGTGAATAAAGCTCCACCCGGAAAATCTTGCTCAAAACGATCTCCCCAGCCCCGGCAAGCACGATCAAAATCACCAGAGCAGCCAGAGAAGACTTCCAAGCCAGCTCCCGGATCTGCCGAACCGAAAGTGCCGGTTGATAAGTTGCCAGAAACATCACCTTGCTTGCCGGGTTGAGCAACGCCAGCAAATAAAGTGAATTTTCCACCAAAGCCATCCAATTAAAGCTCATTGCAGCATCCTCCTATAAAAAAACTGACCTGCCGAAAGCGGCAGGTCAGCATTGTACTCAAGAAATTTTTATGCACCGATCACGGCTTTGATACGCCTTACGCCGCGGCTGGAGCTTTCTTCTTTCTGGATCTTGAAGCTTTTGAGTTCAGCGGTATTTCCGGCATGGGGGCCGCCGCAAATTTCTTTGCTGACATCGCCAATGGTAAAGACCTTGACCCGTTCGCCGTAGCGGTCGCCAAACAAACCGATGGCTCCGGACTGGCGGGCTTCTTCAATATCCATTTCTTCCATAATTACCGGCAGTTCCCGCTTGATGGCATCGTTGACCAATGCTTCCACTTCGGCAAGCTGTTCGGGAGTCATCTTTTCTTCGTGGGAGAAGTCAAAACGCAGCCGTTCAGCGGTAATGTTGGAGCCTTTCTGCCCCACATGGTCGCCCAGAACCTTGCGGAGAGCAGCATGCAGCAAGTGGGTGGCAGTATGCAAGCGTGCCGTAGCTTCGGAGTGGTCAGCCAAACCGCCCTTGAACTTCTGTTCCGCACCCTGACGGGAGAGTTCCTGATGTTTGGCGTAGGCTTCGGCAAAACCTTTTTCGTCAACTTCAAAGTTCTTTTCCCGTGCCATTTCCACAGTCAACTCCAGCGGGAAACCATAGGTTTCGTACAAATGGAAAGCGTTTTTGCCGCTGATGACCTTTTTCTGGATATGTTCCGGAACCCGGGCAATAAGTTTTTCAAATTCACGGGTACCTTTTTCCAGAGCGGCGGCAAACTGCTTTTCTTCGATTTCCAATGCTTCGAGAATTTTATCGGCATTGTCGGCAAGTTCTTTGTAAACGCTGCCGAATTCGGCAATGACCACCTTGGCGATGCGGCCGGTAAATTCGCCTTCCACGCCCAGCTTGCGGCCTTCGCGGATGGCACGGCGGATCAAGCGGCGCAGCACATAGCCCTGGTCAACATTGCCGGGGGTGATGCCGTCGCCGATAATGAAAGTTGCCGCCCGCAGGTGGTCGGCAATAATGCGTTCAGAAGCAGTGCGTTCAGCCGCCGGAACCGCCGCCACATTTCTAATGGCGTCGATTTCAGCAAAAATAGCGGCAAAAAGTTCGGTTTCGTAGCAGCTCTTTTTGCCCTGCAGTACGCAAGTAATGCGTTCCAGCCCCATGCCGGTATCCACATTCTTTTGCTTCAGCTCTG
>JAZSHD010000050.1:0-6404 GCA_045533055.1 Victivallaceae bacterium
CTCGAAAATACTCTTCCATCGTGTGATGATAATCCAGATGGTCGCCGGTAAGATTGGTGAAAATCGCCGCCGTAAACTGCATTGCCCCGATCCGGCTTTGAGTCAATGCGTGGCTGGAAACTTCCATGACAAAGTTTTCCAAGCCGTTATCACTCATTGCTTTTATACAGCCGAAAAGCTCCGAAGCTTCCGGGGTGGTGCGTTCAGCTGCAATTTTATTGCCTTTGCCCAGATCGTATTCTACTGTGGAGATCATGCCGCAGGGAGTTTCCACGCTGTTGAGTAAATGGCGTATAAGCATAGCCGATGTGGTTTTGCCGTTGGTGCCGGTTACAGCAAAGGAGTTCATTTTTTCTGCGGGATTTCCGGCAAATGTTTCACAGAGTATGGCGTAGGCTTTGTAACTGTTGCCGACCACTAAATTCACCGTGCCGGGAGCAAGCATATTTTCCACATTTTCACCGGTAATGATTACTTTGGCACCTTTCTCCAGAGCCTGCGGAATAAATTTTTTGCCGTCAACAGCAGCTCCGGCAATGGCAACAAAGATGCTGTTTTCTGCAACTTTGCGGGAATCGTTGAAAACACCGGTAAATTCAGCTCCCGGCAGATAATCATTGTCATAATCCAGCACGCAGACCGTTTCCATTATCAAATCCAGTGCCGCTTCGGCAGCCGCTCCATCGCCGATGGAACGGACAAAGGCACGGTCAACGATCAAATCCTTGATCGCCCGCAGCAAAAGAGCATATTTCAGCATGGCTCCACCTTGCTTAAGCCAACACTGTTGGAACTTTTGAGGAAAATCGTCATGCCGGGAGAGCGAAGTTTTTGCAGGGCATTGATAAGTAGATCCAATCCGGCAAAACACTCTGCATTTTTCAGCTGAATATTGCCGGTTTTCAACGCTTCTTCAAAGCGTTTGCCCAACAGAAGTATGCGGTAATCATGGCCGCAAAAAGTTTTGCTGACAAATTCCAGCACTTCATGGTGGTAACTTATTTCATCACTGCCCAATTCCAGCATATCGCCCAGCACCAGCAGCAGCGGCGAATTTTTACTGCAATTTTCGGCGATCCCTGCCAGAGAGCTTTTCATGCTTTGGGGATTGGCATTATAAGCATCATTTATCCAGGTGGTACCGTTCAAAGTAACCGAATCCATCCGTTTGCCCGGCAAGGTGGTGTTGCTCAAGCCCCGGGCAATGACCTCAAGGTCAATACCCATATTGTACGCTAAAGCGGCGGCGGCAGCGGCATTTTCCGCCTGATGCCGCCCGGTAAGACTCCACGCAAAAGTTACGCTTTTATTGATTTTACGGAAAATAAGCCGCACTTCAGAACCATTCAGCGAGCCGGAGAGGTATTCGGCTGAAACATCGGCATTTGGGCTGTTGCCGAAAGTTACATTTTTGAACTCTTTTGCCGCTGATTCTATAACACTTTTACCGGCACATTCAGTTGGATAAACTGCAATACAATCTGCTCTTCTCATGCCGGAATACACTGCGGATTTCTCTTTTGCCACCCCTTCCAGCGAACCGAGATTTTCCAAATGGCAGGCGGCAATGGTATTGATAACTGCTCCGTCGGGCAGGGCACATTGGCTTAAAGGTGCGATCTCGCCGTGGTGGTTGGTGCCCATTTCAATTACTGCATAGCGGGTTTTGCTGTTAAGCCGCAAAAGGTTTTGCGGTACGCCGATTTGATTGTTGGTGTTGCCTAAAGTGTAAAGCACTGCTTCTTCGCCAACAGCTTCGGTAAAAATCGCCCGGAGCATCTCTTTGACCGAGGTCTTGCCCACACTGCCGGTTACGGCGGCAACACGCAAGTCACTCATCCGCAAGCGGTGATATCGTGCTATATCCTGATAGGCTTGGGTGGTATTTTCTACTTCCAGCACCGGCAGATTTTCCGGTGCGGCATATCCTTGAGCTTTTAAGGCAATAACACCATCGGGCAGTGAGTCCAAAAAATCGTGACCATCGAAGCGTTCGCCCACAATAGGTACAAAACACTCTCCGGGTTTCACGGTACGGCTGTCGGTATTGATAAGCCATTTGCCCTCCGGTTCTTTGCCCAGCCATTTACCGTTGAGTGCTTCTGCCAATTCAGCGGCAGTAAAGAGAGCTTTGCACATTTTCAGAAGTCCAATTTATCCAGCGAACCGATCTGGCGGATCTTGTTGCCCCGGAAGATCAAACGGAATACGGTATCCTGATTTTTCCAGTAGAGCCAGCTCTGATTGGTCAGCTTGGAGGTGCGGCTTTTGGCGGGCGGCCCCAGCAGCACCAGCACGCTGTTGAGGTGCATATTTTTTTCCAGCTTACCGGCTTTGACTTTTTCCAATTCATTATTTGGGACATTTTTGTAAATTTCACTGACCGGTTTGATGGAAATAAACTGCCGGATAAAATCCTCAATGGGAGTCATGGTCAGGTGCTGATCGTAAAAAATAGTATACTCTTTGCCGTCGGGCAGGGTGCGGAACTTTATAGAGCCATCCACTACTGAAACACTGCCCCAGATGTCATAAGTACCCCGCTTGACTTCGATGGGTTCGATTTCGGTACCCGCCGGAATAAATGAGCCTTCCATATAGTTCAAAGGCGAGATTTTTTCTGCATTGGTGTACCAGAGGTGGTAGTTGGTACGGAGTTTTGAATCCACCGGCTGCTGCAATACTTCCGAAACATTCACTTTGTAAGCACAGCCGCAAAAAATCAAAGTACAAATAACGGCAGCGGCAATATTTTTGAAAAAAATCGACTTCATAGTTTTTCCTTAACTTTTTTAAATAAAAAACAATATAAATGAATTTACACTCTATATTGCAGATTGACAAATCTTTTAAGCGGTGTTATCTTAAAAAAAGTTAAATTTTGCCATCTGAAAGGTCTTTTTATGAAAAAATCGCTGTTATTCTTTTTTGCTCTTTGTGTAATCGTTTCCGGCTGCCGCAGCCGGAAACTGGATGAACTGCCGGAGGTAAAACCACTACCGGGCGAAGAAAAAGTGCATGTTACTTTGAATGTAAATATATCTGACAATACTTCTCAAGCCCCGGCCGAAGCCCGGAAAAAAACGAAGAGTGACCACCCGGAAAAGGTTCGTGCCTCCAGAAAAAATCAAATCATCCTTTCGCCAAAGACCCGGAAAGATGTGGAAAAAAAGCAAGCCCAACGCAAACGGAAAGAACTGGTTCCCTCCGGCGTGGGCATTATCGACAGCGAACTCAACAGCGTTGAACAATCCTATCTGCGGGAAGTAAGGGCCCGCCGGGAGCAGCAAGTCCGCACCAGCGAGCAGCAGGTGTTCGGCTCCTTTTCTTCCGGCAATATTTTCAAAGCTCCGGCAGAGTGATCAAAACTTTTTCAAATACCACAGTGCCGCTCCGGCTGCCAGCAGTATGATGATCACCGGCAGAACAAAGAGCAGGGATTGCTTCTTTTTGGGAGTTTTGCAAATCTTGAATTGAGTATGTTCGGGGTATTCCGTACTGCGGGTGAAAATACCTGATACATACATATTGAGCCGCATGTGCAAGTTGATCGCCCAGCCTCCCGCTTCCAGAAAAAGCGTCAGGTTGCGTTTCCGCAATTTCAGGAAGGCAAAAATAGCGGTTGGCACCATAAATATACTTATCAGAACCACTATCCAGATAAGTATCACATAAAACGGCAACGCCGAAATCGCCGTAATGGCACTGGTTATTGATTTCAGTACAAAGCTCAACCCCGCACCTAATGCCGCCAGACTCAACCCACCTGCCAGCAGCATCATGGAGCCGTTGTTCATAAACTTTTGGGTTGCCGGTACCGGCGGAGGAACCGGTGCGGGGGGCATCTTGCCTTGATCTATGGCTTTGGCAAGCTGTTTTTCGGTACTGGAAAAGTCAGTCAGCTTCTGGATTTTATCGCTGAGTGCTTCCGAAAGCCGCCGGAATGGAGCAAAAAGCGTTTGCCCGAAAGAGATGGGCCCTTCCACCAGGTCGATGACTTTGCCGTTGTAGGTAATGTTGTCGTTATCAATAAAGAATGCCGGTTTGCCCACATAAATTCTTGCCAGCGAACCGCCGGTTATTGCCACGGCAACTTTGCGTTTGATGGGCACTTTGCCGCTGGAAACAACATCCAGATAAAGCAGACACATATTGGAGCGGACTGCGATTTTTTTGTGGGAAGGTATATCGTCGATCCAGACTGCCAGATTGTAGCTTTTGCCATCCATGATCAGTCTGCCTGCCTGAAGCATGCTTCTTTGATCGCAGTCAAAGAAATTTTTGAAACTGACAAAATTGTTGACAAATTCCAGCATATACCGGCAATACAAAAGCAGTCTTTCCAGCTTTTTCAGATTATCGACCACACTGCCGATAGCTTTATCTTCGTTGAAAAGTTTGCGTAAAAAGTCTATTTCGCTGCCCGCAAGGTATTGCTCAAGTTTTTCCTTGCCCAGCTGACCGGCAAGGTCGCCTTGAGCTTTGGCAAGGTAGTCTATATAAGGGGCAAAGTCAGTTTTCAACTCTTTCCACTCATCAGCCGTAATGCTCTGAAGCTCAAAGGCAGTGGTAAATGCTTCGATTTTATCCTGATAGAACGGGTTGGTGCTGCCGGCTAAATCCAATACCGCTTCTGCTGAAGGCATGGCGAGGGGGGCGGCACTTAAAATAGCATCGATTTTGGCACTGTCCTGCAAATCAAGTTCCGGCAATGCCGCCGGGTTGAGGGAAAATCTTGCAGCATGAGCCGGATCGACTTTGATAAGTTCGCAAAAGCGGAAATATTCGTCGATTTTGCCGGCAAGAGCTTTGAATGCCGGGTAATAACCCACCGGGTCTTTTTCCCGGAAAAGCGGTTTTTCGGCAGTGTGGGCCCACTCTATAAAACTTGCGGCATCCACCGCAAATTTTTCCAGAGCCGGAGAGGTGAGGTTGTCCGGAGTATTCAAAAGTTTGACCAGATCATTGTAAAACGCCAACGCCGCAGCATCTGTTACTGCTTTGCTGCGGAGAATACCATCGCCTGCCAGCGGCCCGGCAGTGACAGCCGCGAGTTTGGTGCGGATGCCTTTCAGGTTAAGCATTTTATCTTCGCTTAAAAGTTCATCAGAGTATTTATTGACAAATTCGGTCAATACTGCTCCTTCGGGCGTTTCGCTGTTCAAAGCTTCCAGCGGCAATGTATCGCAGGCTTTATCAAGTATTTTAATATCTTTAAGCAAAGTTTCAAGCCATTTGATGGCAGATTTTACTTCGTCCACCCGCACCATGCCGTTGCCGTCTTCGTCCAGAGCCTTGAACAACGCCGGATCGCCGTTCAAGCTGGCAACCGGTACGGAAAGTGCCGCCCAGGCTGTGGGGTCAAGAGTCAATATCTTGTGCAGATCGGCTGCACAGCATGCCCGGAACTGGAAACTTCCGCCAATATTTTCAAAGATCACCCGGTCTTTTTTGTTCATAAATATACCACTTTGTTGGTTTTTTAGTATTTGTTTTGAGTAAATATAACTCAAGAAATGCTTTTTACAACTCTTTTTGACTTGCAACTTCAATTAAAAATATTATATTATATCAAATTTTCAATAAATAACCATGTTTTCTGGAGAATTATGAAACCTATCCGGCTGATTGTCAGCAGTTGTCTTTTAGGCGAGGCAGTGCGTTATGACGGCAAAAGCAAACCTGTAAATTATGTGTGCAATAATCTTGCCAAAGCATTTGAGCTGGTGGGCGTTTGCCCGGAATTTGAATCCGGTCTAGGATTGCCCCGGGAGGCTATGAAACTTTGTTCTAATGCTCAAGCTCCCGAACTGCGTGGCGTGGTCAGCAATAAGGATTGTACCGGCTATCTGCGAGCCTGGCTGGAAAAACGCATGGTGGAAATTGCCGCTATGGAACCGGCGGGCTTTGTTTTGAAAAGCAATTCCCCTTCCTGCGGACTTTATCCGGTGGCAGTCAAAGATTGTGCCGAACCGGGTGCCGGACTTTTTGCGGCGTGTGTAAGTGCCGCTTTCCCTGAACTTGCCATTGCCGGCGATAAACAGTTGGAAGAGCGTTTCGGCCGCCAGAAATTTCTGGATAAACTTTTGCTGATGACCCGCTTCCGGGAATTGGTGTCGCATCCGGAAGGTGTGGAAATGCTGCCGGATTTCCATTTGAATCTAAAACTTTGTGCCATGAGCCACGCCCCCGGCAGAATGGCTGAATTGGAAAAATTCGCCCGCCGGGGCGATTGGGGCACCTACGAGCGGAAACTTGCTGTGGTGCTGGACGCTGAACCCGAACAGAGCAAGCACAACAATGTCTGGCGGCATTTGCAGAGCGTGCTTATGGCTCGCTCCGACGACTATGAACGCACGGCTTTGCTGCGGAGTTTCCGGGAGTTTGAACATGGCGAGCTGGAT
>JAZSHD010000196.1:0-10098 GCA_045533055.1 Victivallaceae bacterium
CCTGATTTGATTTATTCTTATTTCAGTGGGGTATGGCTGCTTGCCGGAATATTGTTGTGGATCACTCCACATGGTATTATGGCAGTAAAAGCCATCCGGAGAAAAGATTTGCTGGATATGGCTTGTTCTGCATCCATAATCTTGGCAATTATTTCTTTTTGTGTTTTTATATTTTTCCGGGATTTAACTAAAAATACTCTTTGATGCAGTGTATAAGAAATTGCAAACACTGCTTTTATAATTGAAAATACAGTTTTTTATGCTGAATTATTTCAGCTTTAACAACTATCACGAGGGAAAAAATGATTCTTGTGCTTGCTGGAATTTGTTTGCTTTTATCGGTTTTCGGCTGTAAACTCCCAAACCTTCCCAAATCCTCCCAATACTTCTCAATACTTCTCAATTACATCGCACAGCAAGCAGGTGTTCTCCTTACGACAGTATAGCGTGTGCCGTTTTTTCACCGCATTTGCGGGCAGTAGGATAGATGGCGGCTTTTGGGGAAATTTTGGGAGGGTTTGGGAAGGTTTGGGAGAGTTTGGGTGTATTGCCGCCAGCTGGAGCAACAGTATGTGTGGCGGCTGATGCCGCCCATAGCAGTATTGTGTGCGGGCGGCTGTCGGACTGGTCGGACGGGTATTGCCGCTTTACCGGAGCGGCATTGTGTGTGGCGGCAAATACCGCAAAGCCGTAGCTGTATTGTGTGCGGGCGGTTGTCGGACTGGTCGGACTGGTGTTGCCGCCTTACTGCTGCAATACTGTGTGGCAATACCTTGCTTAAAAAAAATTCGGAGCTGGGCGATTTTTCTTTTACCGCACAGCCCCGTGGGGTTGGGAATGTATTTTCAGTTATCCAGATAGATCCAATGTTTTTTGGGCAGCGCATAGCCGTATTTTGTGGCGTTGCCATAGTTGGCTTCGGCTTTGGCACTGAATACGCTGCCGGTAACGGTCACGAAGTTCGCCATGCCGTTGTGCCGGGTGTTGGAAACATTCTTGTTGGAGCCTTTCCCCAGCCAGAAATTGGATAGTGTTGAGTCAGCATCAGCAAACATTGCCACATCCTCCGGAGTTTTGGCAAAAGCGTCGGTATTTGTTTTTTCGGTGGAAGCCAGCACATTTTCCAGACCTCGCATGGTTTGAATAGTGGCGTTCCAGCTCAATCGCCAGGTATAAACATAGTTGAACGACGCACTCATAGTATCGCCCTCGCTGGCACCGGAGGGGCAGACAAAATACTGAAACTTTTGATCTCTCAACCAACTTAAATCGTCTTTGTAAAACTTGAAACTGCCGTTGCTTTTCAATTCAGTATAATACGATGCCAGCAAATTCAACCCATGATATGCCCCAACCGGACATTTTTGCGTTTTGGGGTCAGCATTGTTTGAAGGCAAAAAATAGCCTTGGTTATCGTCCTGATACATGGCTGCCCCCAAGTAAATCTGCTTGAGATTACCGGTACAGCTGGCGGCTCTCGCCCGCTCCCGGGCTGCCGACAAGGCGGGCAGCAGCATCGCTGCTAAAATGGCAATTATGGCGATCACTACCAACAACTCTATAAGCGTAAAACTGCTTTTTTTCATAAAACAATGCCTCCTTGATGATTATTTGATTATTTTCTTTAGTTTGATAGTTTGTTCAACTTCCGGCAGCAGGAAATCCCAAATCGCCAGATCGGTCTTTTCGCCGACAGCTCTGGCATTTGCGGCAAAGAAGTTATTCCACGCTTGCGGAGTAAGTGCCAATTCCGAACCGGCAAAGGGCTGGATGGCAAAGTAAATGACTTTGCCCTTGCCGACCTTGCGTTCCACCGCAGCGGGAGTTTTATCATCGTAAGTCATAAGTACTTTGCCGCCGGAGATTTCCGGCATAACAAAACTTTCGTAGAACGAGCCTTTGGGCGGAACGGTGTTGGCAACGGCACTGACATTCAACGCCTTGCCCTGATAAGTAAGATTGCAGCTCTTCAGGGGTTTGATTTTATCGGGCACATTGCAGCCCACCAGTTTTGCCCGCTGAAGATTGACTGTTCCATCAATATTATACATCATAAATTTGGGGTCAAAGACCACCATGATCCCGCCATTTTCCACCCACTTGAGGAGTTCGGCAGAAATTTCCGGCGTGGTGTAATTCATCACCGGCACATACAAAAGTTTGTAGTCAGCCAGCTTGACTTGACCTTTGCTGACTGTGGTATCGGAAATTATGCGGAAATTGCTCTTAACTCCTTCGCCCAGCAGCGTGTAAACGCTGTAAAGAGCGTGCTGGGCAAAATCATTCTTCGCCCATTTATCGAAGTTGGAGTACCAGACCAGAGTTTTGGTGCTTTCGGGCAGCACAAGTTTATCCATATTTTTGACCTGTTTGGAAATTTCAAGCATGTAGGCGTAATCGTCAAAAATCTCCCACGGAGCATTGCCGCAGTACCAGAAAAGATGGCTGGCACCGTTTTTCAACGCCTGACTTGCCCATTCACGCATATCGTGCTTGTCGCCGTGGCGGCCGTGGTAGATAAAGCACTGGGGCATGGTGATGATCCGGCTGTTGTAAGCAAGGTCGTGCAGAACTTTGGTGGAAAAACCGGTGTGATAGATCGCCCGTGCCATGCTGTAAGAAGCCGCCGTGCTGGTGGGGTACGGGTCGCAGGCGATATTTTCGGCAAGGTCGCTCAAATTGGCTATATCCACAATGGACTGACCGGAAACGTTGTTGTCGGTCATCAGATGATAAGGTGTATTGGGGACTGCCGCTCTGAACGCTTCCTGAAAAAGTTTCAGCGAAGTACGCAATTCGTTGTTCCAATAGCGGTAAAATGCAATGCGGCTGAAGGGTTGATCCTTTTCGGCAACATTACCGGCAAAAGGAGTGCCGAATTTGCCGAAACCGTAGTTTTTGCGGATATCTTTATCGACTTCTGCCAGAAATTCCGCACCGTGTTTGTTCACTGCCGGGTCGTAGTAGTTGTGATAATTGTTGCTGGGTTCGTCCGGGCCCATACCCAGCTTTACGGTCTGCTTCATAAGATCGCCGTGGCGGCCGGCGGCAAAACCTTTGATAAAATTGCAGACTGCTTTGCGGTATTCCGGATCGTTTATACTTACAGCGTGGTCGCTGTAAGGCGTAACAAGTTTGGCATTGTTCTTGCGGGCGGTTCTGCCATGATCGCTGTTGTGAGTAAAAAACGGCACTTTGGTATTGTAAGTTTTGATCTGATTTTGGAAAAGCTCTTTGCCGCCGGTCAACGCCCAGGGCCATGCTCTGCCGCCGATACCGGCCTCGCCCCATGCACGATACAGCTCTTTGAGCCACGCATTAAAAACTTCATCACTGGTACGGTCCATTACTGCTTTCGGGAAATCCCCGCGGCTGGCACCATGAGTCCACACATCCAGCTCATAGTTGCCGGGAGTACCTTTTTTCAGCAAAGTCTGGAATTTGGCGGCGGGGCGTTTTACGGCAAATTTTACATTTTCCATATTCCGCTTACGGGTCAAAACCACCGAATTTACACTGCTGGAAATAGTTCCCCAGTTGGCAATATCGAGGAATTTGCCTTTGTAGGAGTTAAAGGTGCTGTTTTCCCGGTTGGATTTATTTTCTCTTGTAAGGTTGAACCGCAGTTCGTAAGGCTTATTGCCATCAATGCCGATAGCGGTGTAGGGTATGTAAAATACGCTCATCCAGCCGTAGTCGGTTACAGCAGCGCGGGTTTTAAAATTACTGTTCCAACTGCCCCGGAAACGCCACGGATCGCCGGGCACCCGCTGATAAAGCTCGCCATCCAACTGGGTATTACCGGAATTTACCGCAAACTGCCAGCCCTGCTGACGCTTTTCGTCGAAGAGAAAAACGGTGTTGCAATCGTCGTTCCAGACCGCACCGTCACGATCTTTGACATTGGCTATCGGCTTGGCAGCAGAATCATTGCGGAAAACAAAGTAAAGTCCGCTGCGGTCAGCCGCCAGCTGGATAGCAGTATTTTCTTCGGCAAGTTTGCCCTGCACATAAAACCCGTAACGCAAATGGCGGGCGTTCCAGATATTTTTTTCTATATCAGCAGAAAAATCCATCTTTTTCAGCACCGGCACTTTCAATGTATCGGGCATAAAAGATACCCCCACATCGTCCAGCAATACCGCAGCGGGTTTACCGGAAAAACTGAAGAGATACTGCACTCCGGCGGTATCTTGGGGTACATCAAAAAGCTGTTCGTAAGTTTGATATTTATCCGCCTTGCTCATCGGTATAACCGCTTTGGCACGCCCTGCCGAACCCTGTCTGCCGCCTTTTTTGTTGAAGTTGAGCGTAAGAGTCGTTTGAGGCATGTCGCCTGATACTTTATACATGGCTTTCTGGATCATCACCCCGGGACCCGGTTCCTTGAATGCCATCGCTCCATAGACCGTAAAATTACCCTTGGGTTTGGCGATCTTCATAGCTTTGGTTCCGGCACCGGCATCGGCAGTTTCCACCGCAAGAAACTTATTGTTTTTCGGCGGCCATGCCCGCATAAGCCCGCCCCGTTCAAAGGAGTAAGTTTCCGTATAAAGCGGTTTGGCGGCAAAAGTCTGGGGCACAGTAAGCAATCCGACGGCTGCCGACAGCAGAACGATAGAACTTTTTTTCATTTTTTCACCTGTTCTTTGATATTTGGTATTTCATCATACATACATAAATTTATATTATCCAGAAAATGGTGTACGGCTTTGCCGCCGCCGCCCATAAGCATACTAAGCAACAAATTCCACATCTCCTGCCATTGTTGATTTTTATCGGTAATGGTCTTAAAGCTGACCGCATTTTCCGGGATATATTCTTCTTTTACAGTATAAGTATTAAGCACCTGCAAGACATCTTTTTCCTGATACTGCTTGATGCACCTTACACCGCTGCTGTTCCAGTTTATCACTGCTTCGGGCAACACGCCTTTATCCGGCAATGGTTCTGCAACAATATCATCCCACGACTCACACTCTCCCTGCAAGGGAGCCGCCTCGCACAAAGAGTTGTAGGAACTGTATATCATATTATACTTTTTCAGTATCTTTCGCCACCGGGTGTTAAAGTATCTTATATACCCTTCCAACGGCGAATTTATATTTATTGCAATCCTGCGATAGCCCTTAACATGCAGCATTTTTACCAAATCTTCAATGGCGTCAAAGGTGTTGCTCTCCACAAAATTCACATGCTGAACTCCGTGCAGGATATTGGCCGATACATAGGGTATTTTCTGCGAATCCAACACTTCGCAATACTCCGGATTTATGGTACTGTAAAAAAACATCACCCCGGATATATCTGCCTGAAACAACTTTTTGGCGGTGTAAAGCGACTGCTTACGCAGCACCCCCAGATAAACCGGCAAAAAGCCGTCATCGCTGATGGATTGAGCAAGTGGCTCAAAAGCCGCCACCCGGGGCAGCATAGCGTTATGCATCACAATAGCGATAAGTCCGCAAGGCAGTTTACTGCGGTCGATATTCATGCCGCCGGAACCGCAAGGCACCAGCAGCTCTTTTCTGACCAGCAGCTGCACGGCGTTGAACACAGTCTGCATGGCAGAATCGAACTCGCAAGCCAGCTCCCGCATAGGCGGCAGTTTATCCTGGTAAACGCCCGACCTGATACGCCGCAAAAGCTCAACAGCTATTTGAGAATATTTCGGTATACCCATAACATAACACCATAGCATAAATTCTGTATATAAAATAGCAGAAAAAACAATTTATGTCAAGGGTGCCAGCGGGCAATTTAAGTTCAAAAATAATTTGTATATAGAACAAAAAAGCTCCTGAACATTGCTGCTCCGGAGCTTTTATTTTACTCAAAGAACTTTTACAGCTCAACAAAGTTGCTGCCGTTCCAGGTGTACTTGGCAGGAAGTTTGGCGGCAAAGGCTTCGGGGTCGATGCCGATTTTCTTCAAAGGTGCAATAAAGCACATCTGCACTATATCTTCGGGCGTGAACGCCTTGAGGTTTGCCACCACATTGGCACACTGCATAATGGTTGCCGAAGAACCCACCAGGCACTTCTTTTCGGGGTTGTGCAGCAAGCCGTTTTCTTCCAGCACAGCGTAGTTGCCCAAAGTTTCGTACACCCCGGGAGGCATACCGGCAATGGGCGATGCATCGCTTACGCAAATAACATTATCCACACCCTTGGCACGGATCATAGCCTTGACCACCGGCGGCGGCAGGTGATGACCATCGGTGATAAGTCCGGCGGTCACGCCATCTTCGCACAAACCCGCCCAGATGGGGTTGCGGTGACGGTCGATGCTGTTGGGGCAGCCGTTGCCCAAATGAGTAAGCCAGCTGGCACCGGCAGCGGCACAACGCTGCACATCTTCAAAAGTCGCCAGATGATGACCCAGCGAAACCACCACGCCTTTGCTTACGGCATATTTGGTGAATTCCGCAGCACCTTCGCTTTCAGCAGCAATGGTGATGACTTTGATGTTGTTGCGGCTCCACGCCATCATCTTGTCAAAAAATTCAGCAGTGGGTTTCTGCACATATTTGGGGTTGTGGGCCCCCACCGCACCGGGCTGATCGCTCAAAAACGGCCCTTCAGCGTGGATACCCAGAATAACATGACCCACTTCAGGGTCTTCCATGGCATCGGCAATGATACCGAGGTTTTTAGCATAAATTTCTTCGCTGGAAGTGATCACAGTAGCCAGAAATCCGGCAGTACCCCGCTTGTAAATCTCCCGGGCTGTCATCAAGACCTTTTCCAAAGTCAAACCTTCAGCAGAGTAATCGACCCCCAGAAAACCGTTGACCTGCAAATCAACAAATCCGGGCAGACTGTTAATAGAAATAGCCATTTTTATATATCCTTATGGTTAAGTGTTTTGTTGCAAACAAAGGTTGAGCGGGGAGCCTTGGGGAAGAGGGAAAAACCTTTTCAGGAAAGGTTCTTTCCCTCTTCCCCAAACCCCATCACCCTTTTCCAAACCTTTTATTGGCATTTATCTATTTGTTGCACAAATAGATAAATCCTCTTAAAGTTTTTAAAAGAGCTGCTCCAGCATCATTACTGTTTATCAACCAATATCGGAAACAGAATATCGTCAAAAATTTTACAACTCTTTTAAGATACCATAAATAAAAACTTTTTCAAGCTTTTTGGTACTTTAAATTGCACAAACAGGCAAGTTTTACCGTTTCTGCCGGAGCTGTTACTGCTATGTAGTTGTCGCTCCAGCCGTGGGCGATGTTATCTTTATCGACTGTTTCAAAGATCACCGGCAGGGTTTTCCCCAGCATACTTCCGGCAAATTCGTTTTTCATTGCTTCGCCCAGAGCTTCCAGTTTCCGGTGGCGGAGTTTCTTCACATTATCCGGCACCTGATTTTTCATCACCGCTGCCGGAGTTCCGGAGCGTTTGGAGTAACTGAACACATGCAGATTGGCAAAGTTCATCTTTTTGACAAATTCGTAACTCGTTTCAAACTCTTCATCGGTTTCGCCGGGGAAGCCGGCAATTATATCCGTACCCAGATGGATATCGGGTATAAGTTTCCTTGCAGTGTTGACAAAAAGTTCAAAATCCCGGGTCGTGTAATGCCGGTTCATCCTCTCCAGAACCGTGTCGCAGCCATGCTGCAATGCCAAATGGAGAAATCGGCAGACCTTGCCGGGGTACTTTGCCATGGTTTCCAGCAAAGTTAAATTATCCAACGCCGGTTCCGTGGAGCTCAAACGCACCCGCCAGCTGCCGGGAATGGTTTCGCAAATCGTTTCGATGACCTTGCACAGATCATTACCTTCATCGGAATAATTACAGGTATTCACCCCGGTCAGCACGATTTCGGGAGCACCGCTTTCGATAGCTTGGCGGCAGTCGGCAACAACTTCGGCAAACTTCCGGCTGCGGGAGGCTCCCCGGGTATAGGGTACGATGCAGTAGGTGCAGAAGTTGTCGCAGCCTTCCTGGATCTTTATAAAAGCCCGTGTCCGGTGGGGGAACAAGCCTTGAGCGTTCTCGGCAAAGTTTTCCGCCTTTATATCCCGGCTGCGGATAATGGCAGGAAAATCCTTGCTGTGCAGTATTTCAGCAAAGTTCCGCTTTTGCACATTGCCCAGTTTCAGCCAATTTTCGTTGGCGATATTTTCCGTATCAACTTCGGCGGCACACCCGGTAAAGACGATTTTGGTTTTGGGGTAAAGCTGCTGCATTTTCCGTGCCGCCTGACGGCTTTTGGCGGCGGCGGCGGCAGTTACCGCACAGCTGTTGATTATCACCAGTTCCGGTGCATCAAGAGCTTCGTCGCCCTGCACAAAATAACCCATCCCCGCCAGCCGGTCGGTCAAGAGTGCGGTATCCGCCTGATTGAGCCGACAGCCCAGCGTGATGATTTTTGCCGGTTTGAGTTCAGCGGGTTTGTCCATTGCCCCGAACCATATATTTGTAGGTGACTAATTCATCCACTCCCATAGGACCACGGGCGTGGAGTTTATCGGTGGATATGCCGATTTCCGCACCCATACCGAACTCGCCGCCATCGGTAAACCGGGTGGAAGCATTGGCATAGACCACAGCAGAGTCAACGCTGTTAAGGAACTTTTCGACCGCTTCAGCGTCGCTGCTTAAAATAGCGTCGCTGTGGTGGGAGCCATATTTATTGATGTGTTCAATGGCTTCCTCCACGCCATCGACCACTTTGGCGGAAATACGCAAATCAAGGTATTCGTTATAGAGATTTTCTTCGTTGAGCACTTCGGCAGCAGGAGCAATTTTCCGGAACGCTTCGTCGGCAAACACGGTAACACCGTTTTCGCTCAATGTTTTATAAAGTTCCGGCACAATAGTTTCGGCAGCAGCTTTGTCCACCAAAACCGTTTCCAATGCGTTGCAGACCCCGGGCCGCTGGCATTTGCCGTTGAGTACAATCTTGAGAGCTTCGGCTAAATCACAGGATTTATCCAAATACGCGTGGCACACGCCTTTGTAGTGTTTGATAACCGGCATCGTGGCACCGGCTACCACCGCCCGGATCAGACTTTCGCCGCCCCGGGGAATGATGACGCTCAAATATTTATCCATTTTAAGCATGATCTGCACCGCTTCCCGGTCGGTCCAGGGTACGATCTGCACCGCTCCGGCAACCAGACCGGCTGCCACGCCGCCCTTATCCAGAGCTTGAGCCAGAGCTATATTGCTGTTGAATGCCTCTTTGCCGCCCCGGAGGATCACGGCGTTACCGGCTTTAAGACAGATCCCGGCGGCATCCACCGTAACATTGGGGCGGGCTTCGTAGATAATGCCGATCACCCCCAGCGGAACAGCTACTTTAGAGATCTTTATACCGTTGGGGCGGGTGAATTCAGCAATGACTTTACCGGCGGGGTCTGCCTGACTTGCCACATCCCGCAAGCCTTGAGCCATTGCTTTGATGCGTTTTTCGTCCAGCATCAAACGATCCTGCATGGCACTGGAGAGGTTGTTCTTTCTGGCGTTTTCCATATCCAGAGCATTAGCTTTCAGCACTTCGGGAATGGCGGCTTCCACCGCATCTGCCATAGAGTGCAGAACTTTGACTTTTTCTCCGGCACTCAAAAGTGCCAACGCCCGGGCGGCACGCAAACTCTGTTCGCCCATTTCAATAAGTTTTGCTTGCATATCCATAAAAATCGTCTCCTTGAATTTTCTATACTGCCTTTACAAATTGTCAGGCATAAATTTATCCAATCTGCACACAACTTGTCCCGATGAAGCATAAAAATTATGCTTCGTCGGGACATATCGCAAGGGGAGATTAGCATTCTCCCCTTGGATCCCCTTTGCTCATTGTCCTGCCATATCCAGCGTAGTTCCTCACAATTTTAATTAACGGCGGGGGCTGCCGCCCCCTTAAGCGATTTTTGCGTTATACGCAAAAATCGTCCTCAAACGCCGGAAGGCTTCGCTCAACTCCGGTCGGGTTTGCGGAACATTTCCGCTCGGCTTGCAGGAATTTTTCCTGCAAACTGCCCTCCCATGCGTTCGCGGCTTGCCACGGCGTAGTCTAACGAAGACGGGGGCTGACCGCCCTTGTTGCTGTTGGCTAACTATATAATATCACCCGACATTGGGAACAGAG
>JAZSHD010000224.1:0-6233 GCA_045533055.1 Victivallaceae bacterium
GCACGGATAGACCAATGCTTTTTGCTGGACTTCTTCCAACGGTATATCCAACTGATTAGCCCAATGTTTTTCTATGGTTTCTCTGACTGCATTTATAGAGCGTTTTTTGTTTCCATCTAAAAGTATTCCTACATGATAATGCTGATTTTCACTGGTTACCTGTTCCCGTCTGGCTACATACTGCGGATCATAACCTTTACGCCCGAACTCCTGACATACGGCTTGCATAGTTGATGAAAAATCTTTATTGCTGTTATCTGCATTATGATCTTTAGGATAACGAAGATCAAATCTTGCGACCAATACTTTGGAGTGCCGTTCAGTCATATCTTCATGCATCGTTGCGGGAGTTGCTTTGTCCGGTTGTTTGGAATAAGTTTCCCAGACTTTATCCAGCACGAGTTCCCGGTGCTTCTTTACCAGATTGCGGGCTGCTTTTACATGGCTTGATATAACTTCCACACTGGTTGCCTGAACTATCGGTACCAGATCTTTGGCTTTGCGGACAGCTTCGTCAAGGTTGCGGGTCTTTAAACTGACACATTTGCGGTCGCCTCTGATTTGGTAGCGGAAATAGTAATTGCCGCCTTTTTCGGTTTGATAAACCGTACCGGTTTCCAGTTTGATCTTTTTCAAATCAGAGTTTTCGTTGCGTTTCCCCATAGTTTAGTCTCCTCACTGACTGATTGGGCTTAATATAACACAAAAATTGAGGATTGAAAACTCAAGATGGTAATAAATGGTAATGAAACAGAGGATTTTGAGGTAAAAAATGGTACGCCCACGGGGACTTGACAAAGCGGCGGAGCCGCTGCAGAGCCAGCCGGTTTATCCGGCTGGCAACCCCTTAAAAAAAGTCCGCGTAAAAGGCGGATTTTATCCGCTTTTTACCGCAAAGCGGCAGGAATTATGTAAAATTTCAGCTTGAAATTTATTTCAAAGATGAAAATTTGCATAATATCTGCAAGCGGACTTTTTAGTATAGCAGGGGGAATAAAGGCAAAAAAAATGGTACGCCCACGGGGACTCGAACCCAGGACCCAATGATTAAGAGTCATTTGCTCTACCAACTGAGCTATGGGCGCACATAATAATCATTGCTGATTACTCTATTAATTTAATTCAAAAATCGTATTTGTCAAGCTTTGGAGCAAAAAAAACCTCTTTTTTTTCATTTTTTTGCTTACTGCTGATGATTTTTTATGGTATATTATGTTTTGATTTATTTTAATAACCAACAACAGAGCTGTATTTTATGGCAAAAGCACTGATTCAGGATTTTACACAAGGTGAACTCTTCAGACCCATGTTGAAGTTTTCCATACCTTTTATGCTTTCCAACGCCTTGCATGTGCTTTACAGTATGACGGATATGCTGATAGTCGGCAAATTCACCGGCAGTGCCGGGATCTCGGCAGTGATGAGCGGCGGTTTTCTGGTGATGTTTCTGACCATGACCGGTATGGGTATGGCTACCGGCGGGCAGGTGATGGTTTCGCAGCTTATCGGCAAGGGGGAAAAAGAGCGTTTGAAAACTGCCATTGCCTCGCTGATGACCATGAGTCTGGTTATTGCGGTGGTGATGTCGGTACTTTCGGTGATCCTTGCCCCGTGGCTGATGAAACTTATGAAGATTCCTGCTGAAGCCTTTGCCGGGGGAACGCATTACCTTTATATTTGCGGCGGCGGCTTGATTTTTATATATATGTATAATGTGGCAAGTGCCATTCTCCGAGGGGTGGGCGATTCGGTGCGGCCGTTCAAATTCATAGTGGTATCGGCTCTGCTCAATGTGGTGCTGGATTTGCTTTTTGTGGCACTTTTCAAATGGGGTGTTGCGGGAGCGGCGGCGGCAACGATCATCAGTCAGGCAGTGGCTATGTTTATGGCTCTTAAATATTTGCACAAATGCCGCAGGGATTTCGGTTTTGGGTTCAAAGTTAAAGACTTTGTTTGCGATAAAACTATGTTTCTTGCGTTGGTCAAACTGGGTATACCTTTTGCGGTCAGATTCGGAGCGATCAATGTATCTATGATTTTTGTAGCATCTTTGATAAACTCGCTGGGGGTGGCGGCTTCGGCGGCATTCGGCATAGCTCTGCGGCTGGATGAACTTGCCAACAAGATCTCGCAAGGCGTGATGATGGCAGTATCGACCATTGTGGGGCAGAATATCGGGGCAGGGAATTTCCGGCGGATCAGGCTGGGGGTATATTATGCGTGGGGTATCTGCGGGATATTTTTTCTGGGTTACGGTTTGATAATGTACTTTTTCAACCGGGAGCTTTTCATGTTTTTTACTGCCGATGAAAAGGTTCTGGCGTTGGCTCCGGTGATCGTGACCATGCTGCTTTTGCACTATCCGGCTCTGCTTATTATGAAGGGCACCAACGGTTTTGTGCAAGGTATCGGCAATGCGGTATTCGGTTTGATCATTGCCTTGCTGGATGGATTTGTCTGCCGGATATTTTTCAGCTGGTTTTTCGGAATCAAGCTGAACATGGGGCTTACCGGCATGGTTCTGGGGTATGCCCTTGCCACATACAGTACGGCATTGCCTAATTTATTTTACTTTCTCTTTGTGCCCTGGCACAAAAGAAAGACGGTGATTTGAGTTTTTTTACCTGCGTAGACAATAAATACCATGCGGCAAACATTTATTCAAGTGAAGCAACAGTAAAGAAAGATATTATGAGTTTTTCAGCAACAGGCAGCCGCCCGGAGCCGGATGCAGCAGATAATGTACTTATTGCAGCGGCACAAGCGGGCGACGAAGCAGCATTGGAAATGCTTTTCGAGCGTTACCGGCGTCCGCTTTACGCCTTTATCAGCCGTATGCTCAACGGCGATGTGATGACCGCCGATGATATTTTTCAGGATATGTGGATAAAAGTGCTGAACAAGCTCTCTGCTTATCAGGAGGACGGCAAATTTGCCGCATGGCTCTTCCGCATAGCCCGCAATCAGGTGCTGGAGCACTTCCGGCGGGAGAAGAGCCGTGCCAAAATCGGCAGAGTTACTGACGATGGCGAATTGCCGGAACCGGCACCGGTTTGCGACAGTCCGGTATCAGCACTGGCAGTAAAGGAGCTTAACGAAAGGCTGGAAGTGCTTTTAAATGAGCTGCCTCCGGAGCAGAAAGAGGTGTTTATAATGCGGCAGAACAATTTGAGTTTCAAGGAAATTGCCGCCATTCAGAAGTGTCCGGTAAATACGGCACTGGGCAGAATGCACAACTGTTTGAAATTTTTACGGCACAAATTAAGTTTGTGAGGTGTAATATGGAAAAAGTCAAAAAATCAAATTATTCATGCGAAGATTGCGAAATGGCGATCATTGCCGGAGCTGTGGATGATTCGCCGGAGGCTGTTGAGCATCTGGCAAATTGCCCTGCCTGCCGGGAGTTTGCCAAATTTCAGGAAACTCTGCTGACTGCTGAACCGGTGATTCCCGGCAATATACCCACCTTTGCCCGGATTTGTTCGGCCCGCAGAAAACAGCGGCAAATGCGTTACAACTGTTTGAAGTTTATTGTAGTGCCCACTGCGGCGGCAGCGGCGTTGCTGTTGACTGCCGGAGGATTCTTCTTCCACTGGCAAAATACGCAAACCAAGCCCTTCAACGGTGCGGAATACACCATTTTTGCCGACGAAGCAAGCTTTGCCGCACTGCTGGAAGAAAGCTCCGTAACGCTGGCGTGGGATCAAATGACGCCCCGGGAAAGTGCCGCCCGCAGTCTGGTGCAGGATGTGCGACGCTCTGCAAATTGGAATATTGAAATGTTTAACCCCTATAACGAGGATCTGTAATGAAAAGAATAGCCTGTTTTCTGCTGCCGCTGGTATTGGCGGCGGTAACTCAAGTTTCTGCCGATGATAATGCCCGCCGCGGCGACCGCAATATGCCCCGCCGCAGCGGTAAGATCGCCATGCCGGTATATGCTCCGAATTTTCAGAACAAACAGCCTTCGGAAATGACTCCGGAGCAGCGGGCGAGATTTGAAGCTGCCCGGAAACGCCGTTTTGAGATCATGATGCTCATCGGTGCTTACAAGATAATGCCGGAAGATCAGCGGCAGGCGTTGAAAACCGAATTGCTCAAACGCATCGAAGCGGACTTTCATGCTTCGATCAAATTACAGAAAGAGCTGATCGCTAAAGCCGAAGCCGAGCTGAAAAAGCTCCGTGCCGAAGTTGCAGCAAAAGAAGCCAACTCCGCAAAACTTATCCAAAGCGAAATGGATCGACTGCTGAAAATGCCCGTTCCCGGCCGACGCAATTACCGGAAGAAAAATCCGCCCGTCAAAAACAACGGCAAATAATTATTCAACTAACCAAGCACAAAAAACGAGGTGATGCTGTTGGCACACCTCGTTTTTTATTGCCGGTTTTTCCGGGTCGCTCTATAATTTTACAGCAGTTCGGAAAATGCTTTGCTTACCGGTATTTTGCCCATTTGGGATCGTTTTCAAAAACTTCTTTGTAGAAATCTTTGAGCTTGAGATCCGCGGCGGCGGCTTCGTCAAGAATAATGACGGTATCCGGGTGCAGCTGCAAAGCGGTGCTGCTGATCATGGCGGTCATGGGCCCTTCGATGGCAGCGGCGGCGATGGCGGCTTTGCGTTCGCCGGTGATGAGCTGCAGAACCTTCTTGGCATCCAGTACAGTACCGACACCGGCGGTGTAAGCACGGCGGGGCATGGATTCCGGCGGATTGAAGTAGATCTTGTTCTGCTCATAAGTGGTGTTGTTCAAATAGGCCACATGGGTACGGCTGGCAAAGCTGGTGCCGGGGTCGTTGAAACCCACATGACCGGACTTGCCGATGCCCACCAGCCAGAGGTCGATACCGCCGGCTTCGTCGATGGATTCATCGTAACGGGCAGCTTCGTACTCTTCATCTTCAGCCAGACCATCGGGCAGATGGGTGTTTCTGATGTCGATATTGACATTGTTGAAGAGGTGCTTGTTCATGTAATAGCGGTAGCTCTGATCGTGTTCGGGGGCCAGACCTGCGTATTCATCCAGGTTCCAGCTGCGAACCTGGGAGAAATCCACTTCGCCTGCCTTGTTGAGCCGGGAGAGTTCAGCATAAACATTTTCCATGGTCGCACCGGTGGCAAGACCGAGTTTGAATTCCGGCTTGGCATTGATCGCATCGGCGATCATGCGGGCGGCGAGCTTTTCCGCATCAGCAGAAGTTTTGCAGATAATGACATCCATAATATCAAATCCTTTGGGTTAATGGTTGATCGTTGTATTAGAAAATATAACATAAATAGCGATTTTTACAATGGTTTTTTGCTAAATAATGGACATTTTTAACCTGAATTTTCATCCGGCACGGCATAACAGGATTTTTTTATGGATTATTTTGCAAATAATTTATATTTGAAATCAGCTCCGGCATATAATTTTATTTTCTGCAGATATACTTCAATGTTTATCTTTGCGTATCACTTCGCTGGGTAGCGTGGTCGTGTCGGTAAAAAGTTTTCTGCCCTGATAGATGCTGGTGTGGATACCGGTATGCACATTGTCGCCGGTTATCACTCCGAGTTTGTGCCGCGCGATAGATTATGGGAGAGTATGGGAATGTATGAGAGGGTATGAGAAGCGGGCAAAGCCCGCTGCAGCCGGTTGACGCTCCGCTCCTGCCAGCGACACGCCGGGTAATGCCAGACGCCCACACACAATGTCGCTGCAATGGGCGGCAATGCTCTCAAAAACTCCCAAACCCTCTCAAAATTTCCCAAAACATCCCAATAAAGCCGCCATCTATCCTGAAGCCCGCGTATGCGGCAAAAGGCGGCATTCTCCTCCGCCGAAGGCTGCGGAGGACAAGCCAGCCGCCCCCACACACACCCGCCCGGGGCGGCAAGCAATGTGCAGCTGTGGAGCGAACGCCTGGGTGCCGCGCGATAGAATTGGGAAGATTTGGGAGGGTTTGGGAAGGCTTGGGAAGCGGGCAGAGCCCGCTGCAGCCGGTAGACGCTCCGCTCCGGCAAGCTATACGCCGGGTAATGCCCGCCCGCATACACACAATGCCGCTGCGGTTTTGCGGCGTTTTGCCGCCCACACACAATGTCGCTGCAATGGGCGGCAATGCTCTCAAAAACTCCCAAACCCTCTCAAAATTTCCCAAAACATCCCAATTAAAGCCGCCATCTATTAGTGCAGTCAGCGTTCCGCTGACTGCGTGAAGTCCGCCTGCGGCGGGTGAAGATGTGAAGA
>JAZSHD010000195.1:0-14459 GCA_045533055.1 Victivallaceae bacterium
CCCGCAGCATAAAAAAATCCGGTATCTGGGAGAAAGAAAACGCACTTTTGCGGGATAAAAAAGGCAATATCTTACGAAAAGCGGATATAACTTTTTACAGCTATAATATTTTTGAAAAACCGCTGAAAGCCGGAGAAAAAGTCAGTATTGCCGGATCGGTTCTGCAGTACGATCCGGCTGTGCCCAGCAGTATATTCAAACTCAATCAAGTGGGCAATACCGTAAATCAAAAGCAGAAATTTGCTTATATGGGTGCATGGCTGGGGAGTGCCGGAGCTTTGCCCTTAAAGCACCTTGCCGGGAAAACTTTTGAACTGCGCCGCAGTTCCGATGATAAATGCGTCTATAAAAATACTCTGAAACTCCGGCGGAATGACCCCGCTTATCAGGGCAAAACGCCCTTTACCGGCGAAGAAGTTCTGGAACTGGATTACTCAAGATTCAACACTCCGGGCAAATATTACTTTTTTGTGGAAAATATCGGCAGAAGTATGGCATTTACCATCGGCAGCGAAACTTTGAGCGAAGTTTTTTATATCCACGCCCGGGGCTTGTACCACAAACGCTGCGGCATAGCTAAAGCAGAACCTTTTACGGCGTGGACAACTCCTGCGTGCCATCCCACCGTTGTCCGGGGGCGTTTCCCCGGCAATGCCGAACACTACCGCAAGGGCAAAGGCGAAAAAGAATTTGGATTTTTTGACCGCAAAGGCAACCGCATTGAGGTAAAACACTTTGAGCTTATCAAGCAGAATCCACCCTATAAAACTGAAATCATCACCGCTCCCGGCGGCTGGCACGATGCCGCTGACTATGACCGCCGCCCCTACCATTTAAGAATAGTCAGCGATCTGGCAACACTTTATTTGATGAAGCCGGATAACTTCATTGACAACCAGTTGAACATTCCCGAAAGCGTCAATAATATACCCGATATTCTTGACGAAGCCGCATGGGGCGTAAAACACCTGCTGGCAGTTCAGCAACCCGATGGCGGCGTAGGCACATGGTTTGAAACCGTGGGACATCCGGGCGTTGGCGAAGGATTGCCCCATGAAGAAAAACGCACTTATTATGTATCCCAGCCATCCCGTAACGGTACTTTGGAATACGCCGCAGCAGTTTCCACGCTGGCGTTGGCAATGAAAAAAGCCGGAAGAACTGCCGAAGCGGAAAAGTATTTTCGATCGGCAGAAAAAGCGTGGCAGTTTGCTGTAAATCCGAAAAACCGTCTGGCGGCAAGTTACATCTATAATAAAAAGGCGATCTTCTACCGGGAAAGTGCCGAACTTTCCAGCAAAGACCTCTTGATCGCCGGAGTGAATTTATACAGCTTAAGCGGCGATAAAAAGTACCTTGCCGTGGTGCAGGAAAAGCAAAAACTTATCCGGCAGGAGTTCAACAAAGATTTCTGGAAATGGTCAGTTTTGTGCTGGATAAATCTGGAACAAGTTCCGGAAATCAATGGTATATTTGCTGAATACCGCAAAGTTATATTGCACAATGCCAATAAAATGCTTGAGGATCAGGAAAATGCTTACCCCTACCGCACACTCTGGCACGCCGCCGATGCCGGATGGGTCCACGCTATGGCGTGGGGCAACTATCACCCGTTGCGGCGGGCAATGACTCTGATTGCGGCACATAAACTTACCGGGGAAGAAAAATATCTTAATGGAGCATACCTTGCCAATGACTTCCATAACGGAGCCAACCCCTTGGGGAGAAGTATGACCAGCGGACTGGGGAAAATCTATCCGGCAGCGTTCCTTGATCTGGTAAGTTACGCTGACGATATCGGTGAATTTGTGCCGGGGATCACCCCTTACGGCAACACCTTCGGGCTTGACCGCAATGCGGTGAAAATGGTGTATGGGAAATCTGCTGATAAACTGCCGATTTTCCGCAGATATGTGAATTTGGAATTTTTGAGCGTGCCAGCCAGCGAATACAGCATCTGGGAAACCATCGCCCCGGCGGCGGTAACAACGGGCTACTTGCTGGAAAAGGCTCAACAACCGTTAAAAGAGTGGAAAAACCGCCGCCCCGCGGTCGATTTCCGGAAACTTCCCGGCTATAAGGCGTTGCCATGAGGTAAATATGAAACACAAAACCATTGAAATATTTTTATTTATAGATGCACTGGGCTGGAAGATCGTCAACGATCACAACTATCTTGCGGAACTTTTGCCGAACCGCAGAAAAATCCTTATGCAGTTCGGCTACTCCAGCAGTGCCATACCCACGATTTTATCGGGCAAAACACCCGCCGAACATGGGCACTTGGGGTTGTTTTGCTTTGCTCCGGAAAAGTCGCCTTTCAAAAAAATATCCAAATTGGCGTGTTTTTTTAAACCGGCAAGTTTCTGGAACCGGGGGCGGGTGCGGCACCATTTATCCAAATTTCTGAAAAAACTCTACGGCTTTACCGGATATTTTCAGCTTTACCGGATGCCGATATGGAAGTTGAAGTTCGTGGATTACTGCGAGAAGCGGGATCTCTTTGTTGCCAACGGTATGGGAAATATTGATAATCTGCACGATGTTTTGAGCCGGAAAAAGGTGAATTTCCACATTTCCAACTGGCGTTTGAGCGATGAAGATAATTTTTCGGCTGCATCGAAAGCCCTTGAAGCAGACAAAAATTTTCTCTTTGTTTACACCGCAAGTTTCGATGGAACTTTGCACGATAAAGTAAAAGATTTTGCGGCAGTGCAAAACAAACTTGACACCATCAAAACTAAAATCGAAGAGCTTTATAAGCAAGCAAAAAAATACGCCGACAATGTGCATTTTACCGTGATTTCCGACCACGGCATGACCCCGCTTGCCGGTACGGTGGATGTTATGCAAGCCGTGGAAAAAAGCGGATTGGTTTTCGGGCAGGATTACGGAGCTTGCTTTGACTCAACCATGGCAAGATTTTATTATTTGAGCAAAAAGGCTGAAAGTGTTATTCCGGAAATAATGAAAAAGTTTCCGGGGCATTTTTTGAGCAGAGATGAAGAGATCAAATACGGCATTTACCGCATTGACCGGATGTTTGGTGACGCAATTTTCCTGCTGGATGCGGGTATCCAGATCGTACCGTCGGATATGGGCAGCAAGCCCCTAAACGGTATGCACGGTTTTGCCCCTGAAGATGAAGACTCTTTTGCGGCAATACTCTCGAATACAGATTTGCCGGAGAAGATAAACTCGGTAGTTGATTATTTTGATTTGATGACAGAAAGAGCAGAGAATTTATGAAAATACCATTTTTCAAAAACACCGTAACCAACTATTTTTCCATGTTTGTAAGGTTGGTGCAAGGCATTATCGTTACCCGCTGGCTCATCAGCCATCTGGGGGAGGCTCAATACGGCTTGTGGGTCATGTTGTGGAGCTTTTTCAGCTACGCACTTTTGCTGGACTTGGGCTTTGGCGTAGCGGCACAGAAAGTTACGGCAACTGAACTGTATAAAAAAGATATTGAAAAATACAATCACACCATTTCCAGCATATTTTTCAGCCATGTAACAATGGCACTTCTGATCTTGCCGCTGACTTTAGTGGGGATGTATTATGTGCGGGAACTCTTCCATTTGCCCGCCGATGCCACAACGGAATATATCCGGTTTTGCCGGGAAGCCTTGCTGTTGAGCGGCTTGGCGGCAATGATCGTTTTTCCGCTGGGGGTGTTTCCGGAAATATTGGTGGGATTGCAGAAACTTTATTTGCGTAACTACATAATAATCGTTTCAAAAGTTCTGGAGCTGGCGGGTGTTATTGTTATATTCTCTATGGAGTGGGGCTTGTTCAAGCTGCTGGTCTTTGTGATGCTCATTATGGGCTCCACCCAGCTTGCCATGCTTATAGCGGTGTGGAAAAGCATCCCCCAATTCCGGATAAGACTTGCGTTTGACAAAGCTGTATTCAAAGGTATATTCCATTTCAGCAGTGCAGTTTACATCATTTCCATCGGGCGGATGATCTGGGAGCGGGGCATGTTTTTACTTATAAGTATATTTTGCGGGCTGGCTCCGGTGGGGATTTTCCAGCTGGGCAGCCGGATACCCTTTCTTATCCAGCAGGTTTCCTTGCCTTATGTGGAAAATATTTCGCCCATATCCGCCTTGCTCCACAGCCGCAAACGCACCATGCACCTGGCTCAAATATTGATGCGTTCCATAAGGTGGGTGAACTTTTTTGCCGCGGGGGCAACAGTTATGGTGATGATTTATGCACCCAGAATAATCCTGCTGCTGTTTAATGTGGAAAGCGTTGAAGCGGCGTTCATCTGTCGCTTGATGGTGCTTTTTGTCTATTTTCTGCTGGTTTGCCGCAGCATACCCGAAAAGTTCCTGACCATGGCTGAAGAGCACAAATTTCTGGCAAAAGTCCAGAGTTTTGAAAGTATTTTCTTTATTGCCATATCAGTTATCGGGCTTTTGCTCAAGCCTCACGAACTTATTGTGGTCGGTGCCATGATCTTGACCAAATTCATGGGAACTGTGGGGTTTGTATTGCCGCATTTGATAAAAAGAGCCAATATCAAGCTGCGTTTCTTTATACTTTATTCTTTGTTTGAACCGGCACTTTTAGCCTTGGCAACGGGGATGGTCTGTTACTGGCAATACTATCTTTTGCGGGGCAAAGTGCATGAATTTTTCCTGCTGGCACTGGCGGGATTTTCCGGCGTGATCATCTATTTTCCGGCACTCTATTACATGATGTTCGACCATGCCGAACGGCTCCGGGCAAAAAAGCTCATCAAAAAATTCACCGGCAAACTCAAGAGGGCGTAAATTATGGAAATGCGTTTTGAATATATCAATAAAGTCCTGATCGCACATGTGCAATGCTACCTTGACCGGCTGGGTGCCGAAAACTTCAAATATGTTTTAAGTGAACGCATGAAGCCCGGCGAAAACATTGTGCTGGATCTGGAAAAACTGGTCAATATAGATAATTACGGGCTGGATGCCTTGCTTGCCATGGCACAGAAAGCCCTGGAAAATGATTCGGTAATCAAATTGGCACAAGTAAGTGCCGATATGCAGATCGTGCTGGATATAACCAAAGTCTACCGGGTCTTTGAAATTTACCCCACTATCGAAGAAGCTGTGGCAAGCTGTGTTCAAGCAGGAGATAAAGCATGATTTCGGTTTTGATGCGATCACATAACGATATAAAATATATCCGGCAGACTGTGGAAATGCTGCTGGCTCAAAGGGTGGATGAAGCTGTGGAGATCATCTCCTGCGACGACCGCTCCACTGACGGTACCGCAGAGTATCTGGCAAGTGTGCCGGAGCTGCGCCGCATCGCTCCACCGGCAGGCAAATATGTACCCGGCAAGACTTTGAATTATATGATAAGTCAGGCAAAGGGCGATATAATAGTTTTTAACAACAGCGACGCCATACCTCAAAACCACGATTATCTGAAAAAGTTGACCGCTCCTTTGCAAGACCCAAGCGTGGATTGTGTTTTCGGCAATCAGATCGCCAGAAAAGATGCTTACTTTGTAGTAAAAAAAGACTATGAACGGGCATTCGGTGATGGCTCAATATCAACAGCTTGGGATAACTTTTTTTCGCTGGTATCGTCGGGCTTCCGCAAAGCCGATTTGCTTGCTAAACCCTTTAATGAAAATATCCAGTATTCTGAAGATGCCGACTGGGTAAAACGCTATAACGCAAAAATCGTTTATGTGCCCGATGCCGTGGTGGAACACTCTCACAACTATACCCTTAAAGAGGTAAAAAAACGCTTTTTCAACGAAGGCGTTGCCGACAGGCAAATGGGCAAACCGGATATGAGTTTTTGCCGCTGTATCAAAAGCATTGCCGCAGAAACTTTGCGGGATTGGGTCTATCTTGCCAAACACCGGACGCTCAAAGAATTTTTCTACGCCCCCCTTTACCGCTGGGTGCAAAAAACAAGTTACTACCGGGGGACAAAACAATGAAAATCGCTCATATCGTCCGCCGCTTTACCTTTAATGAATGGGGCGGCACCGAAAGTGTGGTCTGGAACATTGCTTTGCAGCAGAAAGCTCAAGGGTTGCAGCCGGAAATAATTTGCACCGCTGCGTTGGATAAAGTTGGCGAAGAAGTTCTTAATGGTATTTACATCAAGCGTTTTCCCTACTTTTACCCCTATTTCCCCATGCCGGAAAAGGATAAGCTCGCTTTGGATAAAAAGGGCGGCAACCCGCTTACTCCGGAGCTGTTGCGTTATTTGCGGAATAAAAATTTTGATATATTCCACCTTCACGCCGGAGGCAGGATCGCCAATCACGCCATCAAGCTGGGGAAAGCGTTGCACACGCCTTGCATAATGAGTCTGCACGGGGGAGCTTGTGCCATACCAACTGAAGAGATGGATTTGATGCTTAAACCCTTGAATCACAAATTTTCTTACGGCGGCATCATCGACCGGCTCTTTCAAGTGCGGCATCCCCCCGAAAGTGCTGCCGATCTGCTGTTGGCGTTAAGCAGAGAAGAAAAAGCTCGACTTGAGGAGCGTTATCCCGGCAAAAAAGTCCGGCTTTTCCCAAACGGTATATTGCACCGGGAACTGCCGGAGGTTGGTGATTTCCGGGAAAAATATAATATACCTTTTGATAAAAAAGTTATCTTGTGCATATCCAGAATAGATTACCAGAAAAATCAGAAACTCCTGCTGGAACTTGTTAAACAGCAATCAGATACCCATTTGCTGCTGATTGGCCCAGTAACTGCATCGTGGTATTATGAAGATATTCTTTCAACAGCCGAATCGCTGAAAGTCAAAGAGCGTTTGACCATCATCCCCGGCTTGAAGCCCGATAGTGTGGAACTTTTACAGGCGTTGAAGACCGCACATTGTTTTATTCTGCCCAGCCGCCATGAACCCTTCGGCATTGCCGCCTTGGAGGCGTTGGATGCTCAAGTGCCGCTGATCGCCGCTGCTGTGGGCGGGTTGAAGGATTTTCTTATTGACGGAAAAAATGCCCTTTTGTTTGAAGATAATAACGCTGCAAGTCTGCTTGAAGCGTACAATAAAATCGAGTTGCTGCGTAATGATTTGATTGCAGCGGGTACAGTTACGGCTCAAGAGTACAACTGGCAGAGCATTGCCGGAAAACTTACTGCTGTTTACCGGGAGCTTAAAGCATGAAAAATATTCTTTACATCGGTAAATACAACGGCATTATTGGCGGCATTGAGCGTTATATGCAAAAAAGTGCCGAACTTTTGCGGCAAAACGGTTTTGCAGTGCATTATCGTTATATTGAAAATGGAGGCAAGGATGAGAACGCTTTTGCTGCGGCATTTACTACCATAAAAAAGTTTGCCCCCAACGATGAGCTTTTGCAGACTTGCGATATGGTAATACTGCACAATATTATAGATGTAAAGTATTTGCAATATCTCCCACTTGACAGGACATTTTTCTTTGCCCATGACCACAATATATACTGCCAACGGCATCACTATTATATGCCCATTGGCAGAATAAACTGTCATCGTGCGTACAATAAATTCATCTGTCAGCTTTGTTCGCTGGGGAGAAATCCGGCGCCGCCATTAAAAGAATACCGCAAATTTCCGGCGTTGGTTTTGTCGGATTTTATGCAAGATAATCTCCGGAAAAACGGCTTTGAAAGGGTCTTCAAGCTCCCGGCATTTATCAACACATCCGCAAATGAACGCAAATTTATGCCCGATGGAGTTCTGCGGATACTCTTTCTGGGGCAGCTTATCCGGGGCAAAGGTGCAGATATTATGCTGAAAACGCTGGCAAAGCTGGATATACCATTTACTTGTACCATTGCCGGAGATGGCAAAGATCGCCCAATGTTGGAAACGCTGGTTGAAAAATTCAAATTGTGTGATAAAGTACACTTTACAGGTTTTGTCAGCGAACCGGAAAAGTTGTGGGCAAATTGCGATGTATTCTGCTTTCCAATCCGCTGGCAGGAGCCTTTTGGCCTGGTGGGGTTGGAAGCTATGGCACACGGGGTGCCGGTGGCGGCGTTCGATCTGGGCGGCGTCAGAGAGTATCTGACCAAAGGTTGCGGTGCACTTATCCCGGAAAAGGATGTGGACTTTGCCGCAAAAGCCCTGACTTTATTTTATCAGCAGCCGGAACTGTTGAAAGAATTGGGCAAAAACGGTTTGTGGATAGCCCAAAATAATTTTTCGGAAGATATGTTTATAAAGAAATTTAAAGAAATCTGCGGGGTGCTGAAATGAAAATATTACTTTCAGCAATCCCCTTTGATAACGGCAAATCGGGTATTTCGGTCTATATCAGAGAGGTGGTAAAGGCTCTGGAAAGTGCGGGGCATGAGCTTACCTTGATCGTGGAAGATGATGGAGCAAAAGAATTTGCACGCTTTGAGCTTATAAAGATCAAAAAATGCCGTGCCTTGTTTTCCATGCTTTACAGCTTGTTTATTCTGCCCTGGCGGATACGTTGGCAAAAGTATGATTTTTGCATCATGCTCGCTGCCAACCGGCGGGTTTTCTGCCGTTACCCCATATTTACAACTGCCGTGGTGCATGATTTATCCCAGTACCATGTGCCGGTAAAGTATGACAAATTCCGGATGTTTTACATCAAGCATGTTTTGCCTTATTATGTGAGGAAAGCTCAAAGCATCGTTGCCATAAGTAATTCAACCAAAAACGATTTGATCAAATACTGGCATATACCCGAAGAAAAAATCACGGTGGTCTACAACGGTTTTACCCCTCCGGAATGGGTGGAAAAACCCAAACTCAAGCAGATACTCTATATATCACGCATTGAGCACCCCGGCAAAAATCATTTGAATTTGCTCAAAGCCTTTGAACTTTTACCGGAAAATCTGCGTAAGGAGTACACCCTCGTTATGCCGGGAGCCGCCTGGAACGGGGCGGAAACTGTCTTTGAGTATGCGGAAAAATCGCCGTGCAAAGAGCAATTCAAGTTCACGGGGTTTGTGGACTTTGCCAAACTGCCGGAGCTTTACAGCCAAAGTGTTATGTATATATTTCCTTCCAACTTTGAAGGCTTCGGGCTGTCGCTGTTGGAAGCTATGCACGCCGGACTGCCTTGTGCATGTTCCAACAACTCCTCTCTGGGCGAATTGGGTTCTGGTGCCGCCGAACTCTTTGACCCGGCTTCGCCACAAAAAATAGCTTCTGCCATGGAAAAAATTCTGACAAATGAGGTTTATCAAAAAGAGTTGATACAAAAGGGCAGAGAAAAATCTGCCAAATTCAGCTGGCAAAACACTGCACAAGGTTTAGTCGATACTTTTGAGCGTAAACAAGCGGTGATTTTCGGCGTATCATTCTTCCGGGGCACTATGGCAAACGCACTTACGCAACTGGATAAATTTGTGCAGAGCAAACAATATCACCATGCAGCATTTATCAACGCCCATTGTTTGAACATAGCTTATAAAAACAGAGAATATAAGCAAGTCCTCAACAGCTGTTCAGCGGTTTTTGCCGACGGCATCGGGGCAAAGATCGGGGCAAAACTGCTGGGCTATGAGGTGGAAGAAAATGTCAACGGTACTGATATGTTCCCCTTGCTGGCTCAAAAACCTTACCGCATTTACCTTTTGGGCGGAGCTCCCGGCGTGGCGGCAAAAGCCCTGGAAAAAGCCGGAGCGTTGAACGGCAAAGCGGAATTTGTGGGCTGTGCCGATGGATTTTTCTGCGATAAAAGCGAAAAAGCAGTTTTTGCCGAAATCAAAGCCTTGCAGCCGGATATTGTTTTAGTGGCTATGGGCGTACCCAAACAGGAAATGTGGATCAATGAGCATTTGTCAGCTTTTCCCGGCTGCGTTATGATCGGTGTAGGCGGCTTGCTGGATTTTGTATCTGAACGCATCCCCCGTGCCCCCTTGTGGATGCGAAAATGCAATATCGAGTGGTGTTACCGGCTTTACAACGAGCCGATAAGATTGTTTAAGCGTTATATTATAGGCAACCCCCTGTTTATTCTGCGGGTTTACTGGTGTAAAATATGGAGGAAAAAATGAAAAAAATTTATTGGGCAATTTGTTTGAGTTTATTAGCAGCAGTATTTGCCGGGTGCAGTTCCACTTCGCCCTTCGACTATGGTACCAACTGGCTGATACGGGAAAATGATATACCCCAGTATTACTCAAAATTTGATTTGTTTTATATCGGCAAAGCCCCTGCCGGGTATGGCGATACTCATGATATACAGTTTAACTGGACAAAGACCCACACCAACGATATTTTCGGGCGGGGCGTAAGAGTTTTTGCTCCGGAAATAGCGGATTTGAACATAGATAATGTGACCGACGCTCTGGAGTATTACATGGAAAATTTCCACGAAGCTGGTCACCCCTTTGTGCTGCTTGCCGAAGGTAAAAATGCCGATTTACTATACGCTGCCATGCAGAATGTAAGCGGTATGACGGTAAAAAACGGTTTTATTGCCGCCTATTTGCCGGATATGCAGCCTAAAACGGCTGAACAAATCGCCGACGACTTTTACTGGCAAGACCTTAAAGCAGCCACTAATGCCGACGATGCGGGCGTGATCGCCACTTGGACAAGCTGTATAAACAATGAAAAAATGCCCCCCATGCCTGCTGATACATATAACATCAATCCTTTGAACTGGAAAATCGATAATACTCCGGCTCCGGCAAGCGAAAACCTTAAAGCGGTCTTTTACATGCCCGAACACAAAAATATTTTCTGGCGTAAAGTGGAAGTCAAAAACTTTTGCGGGGCGGTTATTGATCAGAAAAAAAACTTGCTGATGGTTGATTGCCCCCCACTATTGCTCCATACGGTAAACGGCAGATTTACCAATAACTGCATATCCATCTTTGCCGGAAACATTGCCGCCAACGCCAAAAACCGCACACAAAATTTGATCAAAGCCAGAGAGTGGGGCAAATAAAATGAAGTTTTTTGATTTTTTGCCCTGTTACTTATTGAATCATTCGCCCAGGATCATTGCGGCGTATGAAATGGATTTTCTGCGGAATTTACCGGCGTTTCAAAAAGCGATCTTACAAGGCGAAAAGTTCACCATGCTGTTGCAATTAGGCTGGTCGGCAGAACTCCCGGAAGTGGCAAATGAGCTGAAAACCCGCCTTGCCGAAGCAAAAAATGCTTTTCCCGAAGCAAGGTTCATTATTTTAGCCAACGCCCCCAAAGAAGTGGAAATAATTCAGGAATTCAACGAGGTATATTTAGCTAATCACAACGCTTTTCTGGATCCGGCACGCTACCCGGTAGCGAAAAAAACTGAACGCAGATTCGATGCACTTTACATTGCCCGGATCACCCCTTTCAAGCGGCATGATTTAGCCTTGAAGGTCAAAAATCTGCATTTGATCGGGAGTTATTCGGAGAAGGAAAAAGAGTATTTCCAAAAGACGATCGCCAAATTTCCTCATGCAGTTTGGAGCCGGAAAGTCCCCTCATTTTTTATCGGCAAAAAGATTTGCGAAGCTGCCTGCGGGCTGGCTTTGTCGGCTGTTGAGGGAGCTATGTTCTCCTGCGGCGAATACACCCTTTGCGGTGTGCCGGTGGTAAACACCAGAAATCTGGGCGGGCGGGATACACTGTTGCCCGGGTTTGCCTGCCGTTACGCTGAAGATAACGCAGAAAGCGTGGCAGAAAATGTCCAATACTGGGTGGATAACCCCATTGAACCCGTGGAGATACGCAATGGATTTCTGAAATTGGCAAATCCCCAGAAACTTCTGGTGCAGGAGTTGGTTGATTCCATTGCCGGAAAAAAGGTCTTTTTGCCCCATAAACTCAATATCCGCTGCCGGTTGCTGCCCCACACCCAACTGCTGCACGGTATCAGGAGAAAAACTATATGAAAATTGCCAGAGAAAAGATTTTTGCTGTGATCATGGCGGGCGGCAAGGGCGAAAGATTGTGGCCCTTGAGCACCGAAGAACGCCCCAAACCCATGATGTCGCTCAATGGTCAGCAAACCTTGCTGGAAGATACGGTACAGCGGCTGTTCCCGCTTTTAAATGCCGAAAATATATTGGTGATGACCGACGAAAAATCCGCCGTTCAAGCCCGTGATATATTGATGCTGCCCGCAGAAAACATCATTGCCGAACCCTGCCGACGCAATACCGCACCATGTATAGCATTGGCGGCGGCGTTGATCAAACGCAAATGCCCCGACGCAGTCATGATAATTCTGCCCGCCGACCACCGCATTGCTCCGGTAAAACGCTTTCAGGAAGATTTGCTCGACTGCATTGAACAAGCTCAAAACGGCACTTTGACCATTCTGGGGGTCACTCCGGATAAGCCTGCCACCGGCTACGGGTATATCAATGCGGGCGAAAAGATCGCTCCCGGTATCTACAAAGTAAATGCCTTCAAAGAAAAGCCCGATTTTGAAACCGCCCAACACTACATGATGGATGGCAACTACTGGTGGAACTGCGGCATATTCGTCTGGCAGGTAAGTGCTATTGCCGAAGCCTTCAAAAAATATTACCCGGCTCTGCACGAAAAGTTTGTTTCATGGGCGGCCGGCAATGATTACACAACCGACTTTGAACGCTGCGAAAAGATCTCCATAGATTATGCAGTTATGGAAAAAGCCGACAATGTAGCAGTCAAGCAAGCCTCTTTCCAATGGAATGATTTGGGCACATTGGCGGCGTTGTACGAAATAACCATGAAAGATTTTCACGAAAACGCCATCAGCACTCAAGGCAAAATACAGTTGGAAGAATCCAATCAAAACCTGATTTTCTGCGATGACAATACCGAGATCCGCATGGAAAATATCAAAAAGTGTGCAGTAATAAAATCCGGAAAATCCTTGCTGATAACCACCAAATGGTGACAATGCAGATATTTTTCTGTGCCCAAATTCAAGCATCAAATTACCGTTCCCCATGCAGGGTGCGGTATTTGTTTAAGGCTCGGTTCCCAATATCGGTTGATAAACAGAAAAAATTCTAATGCAAAAATTAATCATGCAGCTTTTTACTGACCTACCCGTATTGGAAACAGAGCCTTACTGAATCAATTTTACATTTTCAATAATTTTACAGCATTTCCGGCAAGGATCATTGCTTCGGCGTCACTTCCCAGCTTCAGGTCGTGCAGCAGCTCCAATGCGTGAGTTTGATCGCACCACGGGCTGTCGGTACCGAACAGACAATTTTCCACGCCCAGAATATCCACCAGTTTGCGGTATTCAGCTATGGGCATACTTTCGCCGACAAAAGAGAGGTCGAAGTAGATATTCTCTGCCCCGGCAAGATGTTTTTTTACCTCGTTCCACATCTTCCACGATCCGCCATGGGCACAAACAAATTTCAAATTCTTATGCCGGTCGTGCATCCGCCGCAAACTTGCCGGATCGCTGTGAAAGGGCGGGGAAAATCCCGCATCTTCTCCGGCGTGAGTCAGCAGAAACAAATCCAGTTCAGCAATCATCTGCCAGACTTTGTCCAGCTCCATTTCGTCAAAAGAAAAACTCTGGTATTCGGGGTGGACTTTGACTCCGGGAAAGTTTTGTGCTTTGACAAATTCCAAGGTTTGAGCAAATTCTTCATCCCGGGGGTGTACCGAACCGAGCATGATGATGGGTTTTACATCATTTTCTTTTGCCCAGCTGTTCAAACTTATCCCCCTGCCCGGCTGGGTCACCAGCGGCAAACCTACGGCGTAATCAATGTTTGCCCGCTCCAGAGAGCGGAGCAAATCAGCCCGGGTACCGTTCAAAGCCGGTTCCAGATTGGCTTTTTCCCGGGCGGTGGCAAGAGCCCGTTCCACGATTTTTTCGGGATAAAAATGTGTATGAAAATCTATAATCATTATTAAATCATTTTTTTCGGAAATATTCGGCGTACATTATCCGCTTATAGCGGGTATAGCCCTGATCGGGGTCGCCGGATATATCCTCTTGCATTTGCGTTTCAAACTGCGTTTGATCCGGATCGTCGGTGGCTTCAATAAAGTTGTACTCTGCCATGTTTACCACATGACCTTCCGGAACCAATCTTACTCCGGCTATCCTCATAGCGTTTGCTCCATGTTCCAAACCAAGTTCATAGAGTTTGCTTTGCAATTCACCATTGCTGGTGCCGGAGTATTCGCCGGAAGCGTGGCCCAAACCAATCAGCTCAAACTCTGACTTGTCGGGTGTTTTCTGCAAAAGTTCCAACGAGCTTGTGGGGGCAAAGCTTTTGCCCTTATATTCGGTCGAAACACAGGAAACCAGTCCCCAAGCAGCAATAGCCAATACAGCGACCCGAATCAGATTTTTCATGGCAGTACCTTCCTTTGAAGTTAAACAAATTACGGAGATGCGTTCCGTATAAAACCGACCGCGATCTCCGTATAAATGTTCTTTACTTCAAGCGGGCATTGCCGCTGAAGATCGCTCCGGGAGCATTGGGGAAGCGGGAAAAACCTTTTCAGGAAAGGTTCTTTCCCTCTTCCCCAAACCCCATC
>JAZSHD010000113.1:0-6021 GCA_045533055.1 Victivallaceae bacterium
TTATCGGGAACAAAGCAAAATAAAAAAATATATGGATTTTTTATTTCAATTTGACCTACCTGATTTTACTTGTATTTGTTGAAAAAGGCTTGATTTTTCACTGCTTGAGTTCTATATTATACCGATATTATAACAATATAACTCAAAGGATATATTTTATGGATAAAAACGATATTGTAAAAATCGGTATCATCGGGCTTGGTCCCCGGGCGGAAACTCTGCTGGCAAGTATTTTGGCCTTGCCCGGAGAAGTGGAAGTAACAGCTTTGTGCGACATTGCTGAAAAGCCCATCGAAAAAATGCGGGAAGTCTTTGCCCGCAATCAGGTCAAGTTTCCCGCCGTATACCGCAATCATAAAGAGCTTTTGCAGGACGATAATGTGCAGGCTGTATTGATCCCCACCGGCTGGAACTCCCATTTGCAGATCGCCCGGGATGCTCTTGCCGCCGGTAAATATGCCGGGATCGAAGTGGGCGGAGCCTCCAGCGTGGAAGAACTCTGGCAGCTGGTTCACGCCGCCGAAAGCACCGGGGTAGGCTGCATGATGCTGGAAAACTGCTGCTATGGCAGAAACGAACTCCTTGCCATGAATCTTGCCCGCAAAGGGTTGTTCGGCGAATTGGTGCATTGTTCATGCGGTTACGAGCACGATATACGCTACGAGCTTTCCAGTGCCGATGCCGGACGCACCGAGCGGGAAAAACACAACCTCTGTAGGAATGGCGAACTCTATCCCACCCACGGACTTGGGCCCATTGCCAAGATCTTACGCATCAACCGGGGCAACCGCTTTCTGACTCTCACCTCCACTGCCAGCAAAGGTGTGGGCTTTGCTGCCGATGCCGAAGCCACGGGCAGGGGGCGTATCCATTATAATCAGGGCGATGTGGTCACTACCGTTATCAAGTGTGCCAATGGCGAAACTATCACCATGACCCACAGCGTATCACTGCCCCGACCCTACAGCCGGGATTGCCGGGTGCAGGGTACCAGAGGGTTGTGGCTGGAAGAACGCAACGGCATTTTTATTGAAGGCATGAGCGAAACCAAAGAAGAGATCGACGCCGCCGGAAATCCTTACTGGACTCATAACTGGGACAAGGTGGAGGATTATTACGAAAAATATGAACACCCCATCTGGAAAAATAATCCGGTAATTGGCGGTCATGGCGGTATGGATTCATTGGCGTTAAAAGCTTTTTTTGATGCCGTGAGAAACAATGCCCAAACTCCCATCGATGTATACGATATAGCCGCCTGGATGAGCGTAACGGCCCTTTCCGAACAATCCGTGGCAATGGGTTCCATGCCGGTAGCGTTCCCCGATTTTACCAACGGCAAATGGGTAAACCGTTATGACGAAGTGAACTCCATTTGGAGTTTGGACGAAGTAGTGGAACTGTGAAAGTTGTTTAAAAAAGTGGTACCCCAGACAGGAATCGAACCTGTGACCAACTGCTTAGAAGGCAGCTGCTCTATCCTCTGAGCTACTGGGGCAACTCTATTAAAATAGCATAGGTATTGTATTTTTCAAAGTTTTATTATAAAAAATTACAATATTTTGCTAAAAAAGAGTGGTTTACCGGTAAAAAAACTTGCAAAAAAGCAAAACCGGTGTAAATTAAAAAGTCAAACCATTATATCGGCGGCGAAACGCTTTCTCCCTATCGTTTTGCTCCGGTGCGGAATAGAGAAATTTTTACAATCAGGAGAATATAAAAATGTATGCTATCATCAAAGCCGGCGGCAAGCAGTACAAAGTAACCCCCGAGTGCGTGCTCGATGTTGAAAAATTGGAACTGGAAGCCGGTCAGGTCGTCAAGTTCGAAGAAGTTCTCGCTATCGGCGAAGAAGGCGGTCAGCTGAAGGTCGGTACTCCGGTCATCGAAGGAGCTTATGTGGAAGCCGAAGTTGTGGAACAGTTCCGTGCCGACAAAGTCTGGGCATTCAAGATGAAACGCCGCAAGAGCTATCGCCGCACCATCGGTCATCGCCAGAACCTGACCAAAGTCAAGGTCAAGGCGATCGTGGAAAAATAATTAAGTTTTGCCAACTTATCCGGACCGCTGTGCGATTGAGTACCAGCGGTCTTTTTTTGATAAATATTTTTATAAAGAGGTAATACCATGCAGTACGACAAAAATGGAGCTCTGTTGCAGAGCGAAGCACCGACTTTGAAGCTCATCAACCGGGGAAAAGTGCGGGATATTTACGATTTGGGCGACAGCTTGCTTTTTGTGGCAACTGACCGCTTGAGTGCTTTTGATGTAGTCATGCCTAATGGTATACCCAATAAAGGCAAAGTTCTGACCCAGATCTCGCTCTTCTGGTTTGAATACCTTACCGGTATTCCGAACCACATCATCACTACCGATTTGAGCACCATAGAAGTCTTGAAACCCTATGTGAAAGATCTGCAGGATCGTTCGATCGTGGTAAAGAAAGCCAAGGTGCTGCCGGTGGAATGTATCGTCCGTGGCTACCTGGTAGGTTCCGGCTGGAAAGATTACCAGAAAACCGGTATGGTTTCCGGTCTGAAATTGCGCGATGGTTACAAACTTGCCAGCAAGCTGGATGAGCCGCTGT
This sequence comes from Victivallaceae bacterium, assembly GCA_045533055.1. Taxonomy (GTDB): domain Bacteria; phylum Verrucomicrobiota; class Lentisphaeria; order Victivallales; family Victivallaceae; genus SIG78. The sequence continues at coordinate 2,588 of JAZSHD010000113.1, forward strand.
TCACGCCTTCGACCAAAGCAGAGCAGGGCGAACACGATGAAGCTATCAGCTACGAAGGCGTGGCAAAGATCATCGGCGAAGAATACGCCAAAACCATTTGCGATATGGCGTTGGATATTTATACCAGAGCCCGTGATTATGCGGAAAGCCGGGGGATAATCCTGGCAGATACCAAGTTTGAGTTCGGCACTATCGACGGCGTGGTAACGCTGGTGGACGAAGTGTTGACTCCGGATTCCAGCCGCTTCTGGCCCAAAGCCAGTTATGTGGAAGGAACCAGCCCGGTGAGTTTGGATAAACAGTTTGTGCGTGACTATTTGGAAACGCTGGATTGGAACAAACAAGCCCCGGGGCCGGTCTTACCGGAAGAAGTGGTCAGCAAGACCGCCGCAAAATATATAGAAGCCTACGAAGTTCTGACCGGCAAAAAGTGGAACTTCTGAAGTGATAAAAAATTCCGGAGTTGAGCAGAACTCCGGAATAAAGATTTGCCTTTGAGCAAATGCCATAAAGAATTACGGGGGTGTACCGGATTCGATTGGCAGCGTTCGGGGTGGATTGCATGTCGAGGATGATCGTTGGCCTCGTAAAACATCGATTAAAACAATAATTGCGAACGAACAGTACGCATTGGCTGCGTAATTTGACAGCCACATCCGCTGCCTGAAGGATGCTAAGGCAATCCGGGTGTCATAGAGCATTCTGGCTTGAAGCAAAGACCTTCGGCTTCGAGTGAGATCAACAGGAAGGGATAGTCGAGATCAAGGCTAAGTTGGGCAGCAACTTGAAATCGACGAAAAGCAAATAAGCCTCAACTAAACATGTAGATATCTGCTTTGGTGTTGACCAAGACAGGGGTTCAACTCCCCTCACCTCCACCAGAAATCACAACTTGCGACCGAAAGTGCCGTGAGTTTGTTAAAATAAAAAGCCGTAGTTACTGCCTGAAAATCAAGTAATTACGGCTTTTGAGATTTTAAACAGAGATGCCCGTAACAGGGTATATTTCGCTAAAATCCCTCATTTTCTCTCAAAAATCTCTCTCTGTCACGATACCTAGTCTCGTGACAATTTACCCTCAAAAGGGGGTGGATTTTCAGAAGAACTGATTTAATCATAGCATTGGGAAGAGTATCTAATTTATTATAACTTGAAAAAAATATGGATGCATGGTATATTTTCATCGAGTGAATCTTCTTGTTTTTAATTATATATGGAGCATACAATATGTCAAAAATGATTGTTTCCCGATTCAATTCCAAAGAATTACATTTACTTTTGAAAAATTCGTTTCTCGGTAAGACACCAAAAAAAATGTTATACATTCCTAACAAGTTGTATCGAGAGAACGATTGTTATAAAAATGTTGAGCAAGAAGTAAAGCAGCATGGGGGAGAATTAGTTTATGGTTGGAGTGTATGGATGTTACCTAATGCTTTTATCGAAGCTTATCATCATGCTGTCTGGCGGTCTCCCCAAGGGAAATTAATAGATGTTTCTCCCGATTCAACATCTGATGAAAAAAATCGTATATTCATAGAAGATCAAAGTGCTCAATTTGATGATTCCATGCCACGATATAATAATAAAAGATTTATCTTAACTGAAGATCCACTTATTACTGAATTTTTCAATACTCAAGATGAATACAATAAACAAGGCACAGAAGAAGCTCCAGGATATTTTTGTCAATTTGAACCATCTCCCCGATTATTGGCACTGGGACAAAAATTAACAATTCTCAAAATGGAATTATTCTCTAAATACTAATTGTCATAACACCTTACTTTTTAAAAGCAAAAAAACTCCGGCAGAGAAGTGTATTCACAAGTCCTTGCCGGAGTACAACTCCTTACAAATTGTAAGGGGTTGAAAATGATTATGCCATGCCGAAAAGTTCCATTTGCTCTTTCCACGAGTATGGCAAGGTGGTGTCGAGTTTGGTGAGCGAAAGCGTCCATGAAGCTTTTTACAGGAGAGCCAACATCATCGATTTGTGAGATAAGCCAAAAGGGGGATTGTCGGAAGAACTGACTTTACCATAGCATTTGATTTCAGAACTTTTCAAAAAAAATACTTGAGATACGCTCAAATCGACGATATAATCATTCTTGAACACAACGCCTTCGGATGCCAGCAGACGCCGTTGAGCTTCAATGCCCCCAAACGCATATGATCGGGAAAGCTTCCCTTGAGCATTGACCACCCGATGACAGGGAATATGTTCCGGATCAGGATTGCCATGAAGAATATTCCCCACTGCCCGGGCAAAATTCCGATTCCCCAGATGCAAAGCGATTTGCCCATAGGTGGCAACCTTCCCCCGGGGAATGTTCCTCACAAATTCATAAACATTTTCTTTCAGATTGCTCATAGTGCTTGCAAATTACAATTCGAGCAGTTGCCTTGCACGCTTCTGTATGAATTGCTCCAATGCTTTCAGTCTTGCGGCAGGAAGATTGTAACGATTGTGACGAGTGAATTTGAACGCCTGTAAATGGCGTAATTGTCCCTTCTGGCGCGAGGTAATGAATTCCTTGGCAATCTCATCAAAAGGCACGTCAAACGCCGACAAACGGCTCTTTGCGAAAGTTTCAAGGTAGGCGAAATCATCTGCCATGGCAAAGTTGAAAAGCGACAGCCCGTTGTCAAAAATCGGAGCAAAAGCGTATGGCTGATTGGTCTTATTATTCACCATCAAACCGAAGTTGTTCAGATGACGGTCAGTGTTGTAAATCAGCGCATCAAAAATCATCATATCGCAGAACGCATTGAAATAATCTTCGCCCAAATTCCGCAAATACGCCGCAACATCTTTGATACTCTTTGTCTTGCAGAACCGCCACATCGGAACAAAAGAGTGGTCAATATCGGTAAAGAGTTCGCACACACAACAAAGACTGCCTTTCCACTTGGAAAGTGTGTACGGAACATGATTAAGCCCCATCGCTTCTGCAATCTGTGCAGCGTAAAATTCCGAATAAGGTTCATTGCCGGTATTGGCAGCCCCGGAAGTCCCGCCTTTATACAGTTTGATTTTACCATCAATCCGACGCCACCCCTTGCGGAGCATTCCATTGGTGGTAAACTCCGGAGAAGATGAAAAACCACTGGGCTTCACGCTGCCATAACCGGTGTAAGCGATCAGTGACAGTGCCTTATAAAAACTGTTCTCAAAGAGATTGTAATCGGCAAAATGACCTTTGAAATCCGGGGCAGTGATCCAGTAACTATCGTTCAAAGACAGCCCTTTGCAAAGCTGAATGATTCCGGGAATGTTATTGTGAGTAAGCCCATAAACCGAAAGAATACGATCAGAATTTGCCCGATTCGCAGGCAAAATACGAGCTTTCAGCCAATTCAAAACACCGACATCATCAACTGCCATCCCAAGCGGCAAAAGATGCTTTTTTGCTTCATTTACGCTGATAATA
>JAZSHD010000038.1:0-2308 GCA_045533055.1 Victivallaceae bacterium
GGGGATCGATCGTATCTGCCCGGACGGTCCCTGTTCACTTCTTAATATAGTATAATTTTAATAAAAATCAAGTAAGTTATTTAATAAAATTAAGAATTTTTCAAAAATAACTTAATTTTATTAAAAAATGCGGATGCTTGACTTTTTTATCAATCGGCAGTAGATTATGTAAAAAACGTATTGGAGAGTGTTTTTTTATGGAAAACAACGATTTTTTGAAAATATATTTTGCCGGTGATCTTTTTGATGCCAAAGATCTCGGCGGCAATCTGATGCTGGCTGAGGCAATCGAAGAAGTTTCCAATGGCAGATATAAGGTCAGTTTGCCGCAGGATGGTGAATGCGAAGTTAAAGAGCGTACAGCACAGAGCATCCGGGATCAGGATTTCCGTATGCTGCTGGAAAGTGACGTGCTGGTGGCAAATTTTGATGGAACCGATCTTGATTCCGGAACTGTCGTGGAATTTTGTTTTGCCAAAATGATGGATATTCCAACTGTATTGCTGAGAACAGATTTCCGTGACAGCGGTGATTCAACTTTGCCGGATACGACGCCGTGGAATCTGATGGCATCGCATTTCCCCAGAACTTCGATACTTCACCTTAACGCGATGGTACTGTATCACGAATGCAGAAAAATTGAAAATGTTCCGGAAAGATTGTCTTTGTATTACCGTTCGATTGCCGGAGAGGTCGTTACTGAGTTGGATAAAGTGACTTCGCAGCGGGGCTGGCTTGAAAAAGATAAACTTTACAGTGTACTCTGTAATACTGTAAAGAGTATCGGCGGCGGAGACAGAGCGATTTTTTCAGAAGAAGAAATGCTTGATATCGTCCGCCGCAAAAACTCATCCGGACTTTATTGAGGCAATTCTAAAACTCCTTGTATATTACTCCCCGGTTATCAGATAGCAGCAGCTCCCTTTGGCGAGAATGGGTATTTCAACTCGTCGGAGCCAAAGGAGAAGAGCTGCTGCTTGACAGATGATCAAAGTAATGCTACGGTAACTGGTGTGTGATTTCGGTTGATCACGAAAAAACACACGGAAGACACAGCATCCAAAATTCCTAGATCTTTGAGATCGTTTTTGAGGTAATGCGTGTCTTCCGTTACCGTGCTCTTCACAAAAGGTCGTAAACACCATCTTGAACATAAAGTTCGTATAGTTGCAAGGATGACCAGTGAGGCACATATATCAATATACAACAGAAAGGTAAAAATGCAAGAGTCAAACAAAAAATTGTGGGTAGGCATTGATGTTGGATCAAAATCTTTCCATGCTGCACTGGATTTACCGATGTTATTTGAAAATCAACCGGCTGTATCAGTGGTTGATCTTCCGCAACGTGAATTCAAATTTACCAATGCAGGTGTTAAAAGTTTTTTGAGTTGGGTGCAAACTCAGCAGAATGACTTCTTTGCTGAATATTCAGAAGATAATTTTGATGATCTTCCTTTGAATATTGTAATGGAATCTACTGGAATTTATTCAACTCAATTAGAGAAAAAGATTCTTGCGTTATCTCCTTTGTGTAATATTATCATAGCCAATCCAGAACCGATAAAATCATTTTGTATTTCTTTGAATATCAAAAATAAAACCGATAAAAGCGATGCCCAAGTCATTGCAAGATACGGTAAAGAGCGCACACCGGAAAACAAAAAGAAAATATCCCCGGAAATGGAAAAATTGCGTTCTTTATCCCGCGCTAGAATTTTTTTGAAAGATCAGAGAACTGCTATGGGAAATTATCATGACAATGTCATTGATAGTTTAGCAAAAAGAATGTGCAGTAATGTCATTAAATCCATAGAAAAAGAGATCACGGGATTGGATCGGGAAATTGATAAGATCATTTCAATATCTCCGGAAATCAAACATGAAGTGGACATTATGACTTCTATGCCTGGTATTGGTCAGGCTACTGCAGTAACTTTATTGAGCGAATTGGGGTCTTTAAAAGATTATGAGACAAGAGAGAAAATAACTGCAATGAGTGGATTGAATCCCGTAAGAAAACAATCCGGAACAAGTGTCAATTCCACTCATTTAAGCAAAAAAGGAAGCCCCTTGGTCAGACGCTTCCTTTATATGTGTTCGAAGACAGCATTGCCACGTATTCACGTTTTGCAAGATTTGTATGACAGGTTACTTGCCAGAGGCAATACCAGAATGCAGGCACGATGTGCTGTAATGAGAAAAATGTTATTAATTCTCCGGGGAATGGTCATAGCCGATAAAGAATTTGATAAAAATTACCAAAAAATTTCAAAATCGGCTTGACTTTAAGCAAACCATCTCAAAAA
>JAZSHD010000148.1:0-3089 GCA_045533055.1 Victivallaceae bacterium
GTGCCTCCCGTGCCGCAGTCGACGCCGGCTGGATCGATCACGATCATCAGATTGGTCAGACTGGTGTAACGGTGCGTCCGCGTCTTTACATCGCCTGCGGTATTTCCGGTTCGGTGCAGCACACCGCCGGTATGAAAGAATCTAAAAAGATCATTGCGATCAACACCGACCCCAATGCTCCGATCTTCTCGGTGGCACACTACTCCATCGTCGGCGACCTGAATGTGGTCATTCCGCAAATGATCAAAGCCTTCAAAGCCAAGGCGTAATAGAAAGGACTTCTGATCATGGCGAACTTTTTTTCTGATAACCGCGATCTTGAGTTCACGCTGAACAACCTCGATCTGCTCGAAGCAGTTGCTCTGCGTGAAAACAATTACGAATTTGCCAAAGAATTTGAAACTGCTCCGGTTGACTACGCTGATGCGTTGGACAACTTCAACCGCGTGTTGAGCGTGGTCGGTGAAATCTGCGGCGACAATATCGAACCCCGCAGCCGCACAGTTGACCGTGAAGGTCCGCACTTTGCCGACGGCGTGGTGACCTATCACCCGCTGACCCAGGCCAATTTGGAAGATCTGCGTAAAGCTGATGTATCCGGCGTTATGCTGGAACACCGCTTCGGCGGCTTGAACTTCCCGGTTTCGATCTACACGATGATGACCGAAATGGTTTCCCGTGCCGATGCCAGCTTGCAGAACCTCTTTGGTCTGCAGGACATCGCCGAAACCATTGCCGAATTCGGCAGCGAAGAGCAGAAACAGCAGTATCTGCCCAAATTCGCCCAGGGTCTGGTCGATGGCTCCATGGACTTGACCGAACCGGATTACGGTTCAGACCTTCAGGCAGTCAAACTCCGTGCCTGGCAGGACGAAAAGACCGGTCAGTGGTACCTCAACGGTATGAAACGCTTCATCACCAACGGTTGTGCCCAGGTGCACCTGGTGCTGGCCCGTTCCGAAGAAGGCACCAGCGACGGTCGCGGTTTGTCCATGTTCATCTGCGAAGCCTGCCCCCAGCTGGTGGTGCGTCGTATCGAAGATAAAATGGGTATCCACGGCGTTGCCACCTGCGAATTGCAGTACAACGATGTGCCCGCCCAGCTCTGCGGCAAACGCCGTCTGGGGCTGATCCGTTATGTTATGAGCTTGATGAACGGTGCCCGTGTTGCCATCAGTGCTCAGGCAGTGGGTATTGCCGAAGCTGCTTACCGTGCAGCCCGTCAGTATGCTGCCGAACGCGAACAGTTCAAGAAGAGCATCGACAAATTCCCGGCTATCTATGATATGCTTGCCGGCATGAAAGCCAAGTTGACTGCCGCCCGTACTTTGTTGTACGAAACCACCCGTGCAGTCGATTTGCGTACCGCTTACACCCACTTGGCAGAAGCTCCTGATGCAACTGCCGAAGTCAAGAATATGGCCAAGTACTACAACAAGCTGGCTGCTATCCTGACCCCCATGTGTAAGGCATTGGCTACCGAAAGTGCCAACCAGATCGCCTACGATACCATCCAGATCCACGGCGGTACCGGTTTTATGCGTGACTTCAACGCCGAACGCTTCTATCGTGATGCCCGTATTACCAACATCTACGAAGGTACCACCCAGCTGCAGGTCGTAGCTGCCATCGGCGGCGTGATGCAGCGTGATGCCGACAAGCGTTTGAACGAAATGTTTGACCTCAAGTTTGAAGGCGAATCCGCCCGTTTGGCAGAAATCGTCAAAGGCTTGTACGCCAAACAGCTGGAAGCGGTCAAATTTGTTGCCGACCGCAAAGACATCGCCTACCACGATTTGCACGCCCGCGATCTGGTGGAAATGGAAACCTATGTGTTCGTGGGTATGCTGATGCTGCGTGACGCACAGAAATGTGCTGACCGTTTTGTGCTGGCCGAACGCTACATCTTGGATTCGCAGGCAGAATTTGCCAAGCGTTATGCCAAGGTAATGTCCGGCGACCAGACGGTTATCGAACGCCATCGCGATGTGATCGACTACTGATAAAAAATCAGTTAGATCAACTGCTGATAAACCCGCCCGGGATGAACAATTTTGTTCCGGGCGTGGTTTTGATTTAAATCCGGAGTTTGAAAAGCCGGAAAAAGAAAGGACAGCATAAGATGAATAACGCCTATTTGGATATGGCAAAAAAGGTGATCACGGATCCACAGATCCTTTCCGTAGTATCTGCCAAGCGTGCCCGTCAGCTTGCACTGGGAGCCCGCCCGATGGTCAAGTGCGATTCGGAAAATCATCTGGATGTGGCTTTGCTGGAAATCGGACAGGGCCTGATCGGTTATGAATTCGGCAGTGCCGAAGAGGAAGCCGCCGAAGCTGCAGCCAAGGCAGAAGCCGAAGCAGCAGAAGCTGCTGCAGAAGAAGCCCCCGCTGCAGAATAAGCTGAAAAACAGATTTTTTCAGAGGTAATAAACTATGGAAAAACCGTTAGTGGGAATAGTCATGGGCAGCAAGAGCGACCTTCCGTTGCTGGAAGGAGCGTTCAAGGTGCTGAATGATTTCAATGTACCGTTCACCGCCCGGGTAATGAGTGCCCACCGGACGCCGGAAAAGGCGATGGAATTTGCCGCCAACGCCCAAAGCAACGGCTTGAAAGTGATAATCTGTGCCGCCGGTATGGCAGCACATTTAGCTGGAGTAATGGCGGCACATACAGTACTGCCGGTGTTGGGTATACCGGTAGCCAGCGAGCCCTTCAACGGGCTGGATGCACTGCTGGCAACGGTGCAAATGCCTCCGGGGATACCGGTAGGAACAGTGACTGCTGGCAAAGCAGGAGCCAAGAACGCAGCCTTGATGGCAGTGGCGATATTGGCATTGAGCGATGAAAAATTGCAGGAAAAGCTGTTGGAATTCCGCAAGGAACAAACAGCCCAAGTGGAAGCAGCCGATGCCGAATTGCAGGCAATGTTGACAAAATAAGGTAAAATAAATAAAAATTTTACCGGAAAAACCGTTTTAAGATTTGCAAAATTCAAGAAACGGCATATAGTATATAAAACGCTATTTGAGGTTGATAAAGAACTTCAAAGTTTTATATAGCGGAGAGGTGGCTGAGTGGCCGAAAGC
>JAZSHD010000023.1:0-19691 GCA_045533055.1 Victivallaceae bacterium
TACCAGAATGCAGGCACGATGTGCTGTAATGAGAAAAATGTTATTAATTCTCCGGGGAATGGTCATAGCCGATAAAGAATTTGATAAAAATTACCAAAAAATTTCAAAATCGGCTTGACTTTAAGCAAACCATCTCAAAAAGGTTTTTCCCTCTTCCCCAAGTCTCCCATATCAACCTTTATCGGGAGCAGAGCCTATAAAAAACGCCCGCTGCTTGACTGTTTAGGGGATTTCCCATTGATATATTTGATTGGTAATATCATAAATTTTGTGAAACTTAAGTGGTGAATTATATCATTTATGATTATAAATGTACCACACAAACTTTAGTTTTGTGCCGCACTGGCCATCCTTGGTGCTGTACGGACTTTATATTCAAGGGAACAGAGTTTTTGATTTTTTCAGCCCTTTGCCGTATGCGGTTTATCAAAATAACTGTTTTTACTGCACAAAACAGTTACTGGATCGCAAGACTTTCTGCAGCTCTTTTACTGAAATCTGCCGCAGGGATTGACCTTTTTGCACTGCCAGGGCTGCCGCTGCCCCTGCTGCTTGTCCGGTGATCATACACCCCGGAACCACCCGTACCGATGCTTGCATTGCCCGGTCACTGGAGATGCATCTGCCCGCAGTCAGCAGATTGCCGGTGTTTTTGGGCAGCAGGGTCCGGTAGGGTATACCGTAATTTTCGCCGGGTTCGTAATAACTCCTGCTTAAATTTATTTCCACAGCAGCTTGTTTTTTTACATCTTTAACTCCGGAATGTATATCTATGGCGTAGGCAAAACACCCGATGTCGTCAGCAAAGTGCCGCCGGGCAAGATAGTCGCTTCGGGTAAGTACATATTCGCCGATGATCCGGCGGGACTCCCGCACCCCCAGCAGCGTGGCAGTGGCAATAACTTCCGCATTTTCAAAGCCTTTTACATGGGTGCGGAAAAAATCACAATACCCCCATGCCTGTTTCCTTCCTTCAATGCAGGCATTGGTCACACTGAATTGATCCAGTACATCTGTGTTGTATATATGCCCCAGGTTGCCGTTCCCCGTAGAGCTGCCGTTGCGGAAATGTCCTACAAAGTGGCCTTCTTCAGTAAAAAGTTTTTCGCCGGACTCCAGGGCTTTTTTCCACTCTACCCGCCCCAGGCCGTGATTACGCATTTCTTCGGGAATGGCGTTGTAATCTATATTGGCAAACTGGCTGCAGAGGGTAGGGGCCATAACTTCGTGAGTATCTTCACTGCCGTATTCAAATGGTGCTCCCGCCAGAACCGAAAGCACTCCGTCGCCGGTGGCATCCACAAATATCCTGCCGGTGATCGCCATCATGCCTTGTTGGGTCATTACAGCCAACGCTGTTATCTTGCGGCGTTTGAGTGTAACATCGCACAGGCAGACATTATAAATAACCTGTACTCCGGCGGCAGCAAGCATTTCGTCCAGCACGAGCTTGACTGCTTCGTTATTTACATTGAACCAGTTGTAATTGGCTGGCTTCTGCATACGCAAAGCCACTGCATCGACCAATTCTTTGCACAACCCGGCGGCAAGATTATTTTTCAGATCGGTCATGTGGATAATGCTGGGGAGCAAGCCAGCAGTCAATATGCCGCCGGCACAGTTGTTTTTATCCAGCATTATGACTTTTTTGCCCATGCGGGCGGCTTGAATAGCAGCGGCAACTCCGGCGGCACCGGCACCGGCAACGACTATATCGGCATCTGCAAGAATAGGCAGACTGCGGGCTGAAAACTTTATACTGTTCATTATTTTACCTTGTTTAAGATATTATACAAATATGCACACATGGTTTCGCCGGCGGCTGTTCCGGCACCTTTCATTCCCGCACCGTAAGTGAGACTGTCGCCTACACAAACGATCTTGCTGTTGGCTGGTAAATTACGGAGGGCGGCAAGTTTGCTCAACTCTTTCGCCCAGAGCCGGTAGCCTTCGGCACGCAAATGTACTCCGTCGCGGATCTTTACATTTGCCATATTCCGCATAAGACTGCTTGCCGCATCCGGGTGTCCGGAAGCCAGCACCAGCTTATTCAAGTCACAAAGTTCGCACTTTAATTCAGCAGCAACTTTCCGGACGATCTCGTTGGCTTTTTCGATCCGCTGCATGGGGGAGTATTGACCGAACTTTTCGCGTTTATGGCGTCTGAGCAAGAGTTTTTCCGAACAGGGCGGAATGGTGTTCATTACAACTTTTGAGCCGTTTTGCTGCAATGTTTTCACAATGTGCTGCAGATTTTTTTCGTACTGTTCAAAGGTGGCAAGTTTGCCGGTGTTGAGCATGTCGTTGGTTCCGGCAAGCAGGATCACTACATCGCCGGAAAGTTTCAACGCCTGCGGCAGACGGCTGCGGATGATGTTGCCGGTTGTGTAGCCGCCTTTGCCCAGATTATACACTTGGCATAAACTTGATTTTTTTACAGCTTCAGCGGTGGATTTTTCCGGCTCTCCTGTTTGAGCATAAGCAAAGTTTGCCGGATCATAAAAGCTTTTCACCAACGCTGCATAAGTTGCAAACTCCAACCGGACCTTGCTGCTGCCATGGCGATAACAAGCCAGATTAAAGAAAAAATCGTTACCGGCCCCCAGCAGCTTGCGTGGTATGGCAAAGAAAAATCGGGTATTGGCCGTTGATGATATTTTTACACGCTTGTCATTGAACGGCTGCAAATTGCAGCTGCTCTGGCTGCTGTTATCGGAGTAGGCAATAAACTGCCAAACCTTTTTATTGCTGCCGGCAAGCCAGAATTCTACCTGATGAACATTCCCCGGATAAGCGACTTCCAAAGCTCCGCAGACATACTCTTTATCCATAGCGATCGCCGCCGTTTTTACTGCATTGGAATATCCGCCAAGCCCGAGTTTATAAAATTTTCCCGGCAAGGGGTGGGCGATCACTTTATTGAAATCGGCTTTACCGCTGATTTGCGGCACAGAAACTTTACGCCGGATTCCTGCCTGACGGGCAAACTTCGCCAGACTTACCGGAACAACTTCGGCAGCTTTTGCCGCATCGTTGAATTTAACCAGCTGCAAAGTCAGCTGTCTGCCGGGTGCGATAAATCCCGTTGCCGCAGATATGTAAACTTTGCCGGTCCATTCTGCCGGAGCAAGTTTTGCCAGATCAAGCGTAAAATGTTTGGCTCCGTATTCGTTCACCCAATCACCGAGAATATAAACATCGCTGGTTGGTTTTGCCGCACCGTAAGGATGCCTGCCGGGCTGGGGATTCTGCTGAGTCAAGACCCCCACGGAAAGTGCTTTACGGACAAATTTATTTTTGTTCACTTCGTAATCCAGCATGATACCGGCAAATTCACCGCGGTTCTTGCTGTGCCGGTGATTATGGCGGTTGAAAAGTCCGCCCACAGGCATAAAAGTATGCGTGAGTTTGAATTCGACTTTTTCAGCTTTATCCACCAGAAAACCGGCGGCGGTTACGCCAAGAAAGTCATATATGCGTTGGGTGGTACCTACAGTTACGCTCAAATCGTCAGCGTTGGCTTGAGCTGTATATGGAGCAAGACCATCCTGTATTCCGCTGAAACTGCTCCAGCGGGATGTATATTCAACAGCTTCCAATATCGCTGCACCATCTCGCTGGAGCGGCGTGGCGAATTTTCTGCTGCTTGACCTGGCAGGAACGACCTGAGGACTTTTTACCAACATGGCGGGACTGGGTTTGCCGCAAGCGATTTTGATCCTCTTCTGGTACTTGTTATCCAGCGACGCAACAGTAATTACACCTTTGTCATGATATTCGGGGAGCCGGGGGGTATTGCCGCAATAGAGCAGAATGTTGTTTTTGTCGTATATGCAGACATATCCTTTGCCGGAATACTCCAGTCTGCCATTTTTGTATGCAGCGGTAAATCCACCGGAAGCACATGGGGCATCACTCAGTTTACGGATCACGCTTTTGCCCCTGGCTGCGGGCAGCACCGAATATAGTTTATTACCGAATCTGACCGGTTGAGCAAGCACTTTTTTGCCGTTGACCGAATAGACACCCGGTGTTTGAAAGATTATCACTTCGGCTTTGGCTGCATTGGAAACAACTTCCACGCTGCTGCCAACTTGCTTGACATTCAGTTTGCGGTGGGTATTCAGGAAATAATTGCAGGGCATATCATCCACCGAATAGCTCCCGGCATTGCCGGAACTGAAAACGATCTGAATAAATTCATCTTGGGCAAAGTTATCAAGTTTCAGGGCAAGTTTTCCGGGATTTTTGCCCATAAACAGCAGTTCCGGCCGTGTAATGACATTTTCTCTCCAGCCGGTGGTGCGGTAATTGCTGCGGCGTTCTTTTTCGCCGAAACCATACTTGGCAGGTTCGTCGGCATATTTGTTGACCCGATATGCCCAAACTGTCAACTGCGATGGCAAATCACCGGTATTTACCGAAATATCCACGCTATTTTGCCGGGAACGGTTGATGAGCGAAAGCACCACTTCATTACCCAATTTTCGCTTGACCGCATAGCTTTCAAGTTCGGTTTTCGGGTCATACTTCCAGTCCGGAGTGTATTTAAGGTCATAAATAGTGCTTTTGCCCAGCTCGTAGTTGGCACTTATATAGGGTATTTGCTGGTAACGCAAAAAGTTGATCGTAGGTATAAATCCATTGGCAAGGACTCGGGTTATATAATCCATCCCGGGGTTCCAGTACAAAAGATCGACCCTTGCTCCGGGGCGGTTGTTGACAAATGTTGCCACCGCCATTGCCATACCGCAGAATTTACGCCAGAAAGACGGGGCCAGCTGCTGCCGGGCTTCAATATAGTTAAGTTCATGATACGGATTGCCTCTGCCGTTACCGAACATCAAAACCTTTTTTTCCTGACCAAGTTTGTGCATACTCATCCAGAAATCCGCCCAGTGATCGTCCCGCATAAGGTCGTTGTGCTGCCAGTCGATCAGACTTACGGTCTTGGTTTCATCAAGATAAATGTAGTCGAAGTTGAATGTGTCAAGCAAACTGCGGAAGTTATCGAGCATAAAAGCTGCCGCTTCGGGGCGGTTTATCATTGTCGGGTAATTGATCTTGTAATCGCCGGGAAAGAGATTTTTTTCCTGCAGATCGCGGTTTTTCTGCATGAAGAATTCCGGATGTTTTTTGACCACATTTGAATCACCCAGTGCGGAATTCACCCAGTTGTAAATACCTATGCGGAAGTGCGGAGAAATAGCCCGTACTTTCTTTACAACCGCTTTGATATCCTCCGCAGAAAGCTCCCCGCCGTATAACCCTGGTTTGGGAGTATCAAAGTGGTAATCGCCCCAGGCTGCTGTACGCACATTGCCAAGCATGGCAATGATTTCGCCTTCATCAAGAAGCAGAGCAAGTTTTTGCATATCTTTGACGCCGGAAACTGATAGCTGCACTTTGGCATCTTCCAGCCATGCCGGACCGGGCTTGAAACTGTGCAGTACTTTGCTGACAACCGGGTCTTTGGGATAAATTTCAGTTAAAAACATGTACCAGTTGCCGCTGAAAAATACAAAAGTATCTTCAATGGAAAAGCTCTTTTGCGGCAGCACATCTATCGTGCCCAGCGACATTTCCCACCCGTCGGGCTGATAGAAAAGGGCGTTGGCTTTTTCCTGATAAGTGGCGATCGCCGACTGCCACCACGGGAAAACAAATTTGCCGTTAAGGTGGGTTCGGTACTGGCTGAAACTGCCCCGGGTTCCTTCATGGTAAAGGAGCATACCTTTGGTCGTCTGCAGAAAACTGCGTTCCTGCTGCGGCGATGTAATTTTGGGTGTTTCCATCAAAGGCCCGATGTAACCGCTGCCCAGATAAAAGCCGTCATGGTAAAAATCATTGCTGAAATGTACCCGGGTGCGGGGCGTTATAAATGCAGTGTGCTGTTTATTCTGATTGCGGAAAACTGTTTTCCGCCGCAGCCGGTCATTTTCTATTGAGTAAAATTTTTCGATCGTTATGCCGGAGAGTCTGGGATTGGTGCAGATAAATTTGAGCTGATTTTTGCCGGAGCTTTTTTTGATAACTTTGTCAAAACGCTCAAAGGCTTCCGCATCGCCGGCACGGCTTTGGAGAAAGTAGTGGTTTTCCACGCCTTGCACTGCAAATTTGCCGGTGCGTTTGTCTTTGACTGCCAGCAAACTGCCGTTATCCGGTGAAAAACTGTATTCGGCAATAGAACTTTGCAGCATTGCAGCATTAGCTGGGAGCAGAAACTGTTGAGGCGTTTTTACATCATTTATGACCGGCACAACCAGATCGCTTATTTCAATAAATTCGCTTGATTTCTGCATGGCGGGGTGCATTATGGCAAAAAAACTTATATTGCCGAAGGATTCCGGTTTGGCTCCTTTGCCCCGGAACCGCCACTTTTTTATATCCAGCGGCACAGTCACACTTTGCCAAGTATTGGGTTTTACGGGCAGAAAAATATCAAAGTAACCGTTACTGCCGGAAAGCACAAAATAGATTTGTCTGCCGAAATTCATCCGGACTTTGCATTTTATCGAACCCGAAAAATCCAGCTGCGGAATTTTTTTCAGCTCAATACCGCAATAGCGTTTTACACCTTTGCCCTGCACACGCAATATTCCGGGCGATGGCACACTCAATTCAGCGGTGCTGCGGGGCTTCCAGCCGATTTTTTCTGCCTCCTCCAAGCTGTTGGACCCGGTCAGTCTGACTTCGGCAGCCGCTGCGATAAAAGCACAAAAGGTACAGAGTAGAAAAATAAAATGCTTCATCAGCAAAAACCTCAATTATCAAAGTTCTGATTCCACGGATTGTAAGCTACCCGCAGAGTGCGCTCCCGATTGTCAGTTGTGGGGTAGAGCTGACAGTGGATGGGGACCATGGAGTTTTCACTCAATGCTTCCACATGACCATCAAGGAAGTTGAAGTTCGCGTGCTTATTGTGCCGCAGATGCACCCGGTAGGTGTACGCAGTGGAGGTGTTGGAGCGTTTCTGCACCAGATGCCACTGTACCGGTTTGCCGAAGCCAACCGTTTCTGCCCATGCCGGGGGATTGGTGTTGGCGGAATCGCAGAAAGTTTCCGACCGGTCAGGCGTTGGATATTTGCTCAACGGGAAAAAATAAGCTGCTGCGGCAGGGTTGTAAAGTCCGCAGCGGGCAAATGTGCAGTATTGGTTTTCGCCCCGGTAAGGCGTATTGGTCGGTGCCAGCGAGGGGCAGCGGAGCATGCCGTAATCGTAATTTTCAATAATTCCGCTTCGCATAAACATCAGCGACCAGTTCAAGCCGTTGCCATCTTCGTTGGGACAGGTCACCAGCCAGTCATTGTTGGCGTTGATATACATCTGGTGGTAAATACCGGTCTGTTTGAGTGCATTGCGGCAGTTGGCATCTTTGGCCCGCTCCCTGGCGGCAGATAATGCCGGCAGCAGCATAGCCGCCAGAATAGCGATGATAGCAATTACTACCAATAGTTCGATAAGAGTAAAAGATTTTTTCATAAAACACCTCTTTGTTTGATAATCAGTTGCCTTACTATTAAGATAGCTTGCGTAACGCTGTATTGCTATCAATATGTGGCTTTTTTTTATCAAAAAAGTGCTGTTTATGTTTTGTGTTACTCTTTGACAATGCTATATTAAGAAGAGAATGGAGATTGGAGTATGCCAATAGAGTTTGAACAGAATTTGGATAAAGAGCTGTTTGGCGAACTTCAGCAGCATTTGCAGGATTTGAGCGAGAGCTTTCAAGTCCATTGCTGCTGGAAAGCCGGTTTCAAGCTGCAAGTGGAGAACCGGCTCAATGAATATGCCGCCAAACACAGCTGCCAATATTGTGCTGCATATAAAGCTCGTGGTGAACACGAAAAAGCCTGTATTGAACATGACCGCTATACCCTTACAGCACTTATGGCAGAACATCAGGATTGGTTTGAAGCCCGCTGTCCGGCAGGGGCGGTGGAGCTGGTTATACCATTTCATCAAAACGGGATCTGTCTGGGGGCAGTGCTGTGCGGCCCTTACCGGAAAGTTGAGGATCCGGTAAATGATCTGCTGACTGTGCTGACTGCCAGCCGGAAAAAAAGTCTGGTGAACATAATCCGGACTATGTTGAAAAATACTGTCGGCTCTGCCTATTCCGGTAAAATCCCGGAATCCACCGATCAGCGGCTGAAAAATGCAGTAAAGTTTATCCGCAAAAATTTCCGCCGCCGGATCACTGCGGAAGAGGCGGCGGCACAGGCAAATTTGAGCCGTTCCCGATTTCTGCACTTGTTTCCGCAAGAGTTCGGCAAAACTTTCGGAGCCTATTTGATTGATTTACGAATCGCTGAAAGCTGTAAATTATTACGGAAAAAATCTTTAACGATTGATGAAATAGCTTTGTCGCTGGGGTTTTGCAGTCAAAGTCATTTTACCAGCACTTTTCAGAAAATCATGCATACTACTCCCAAAGCCTATCGCAGCAGACGCATTGAATCAGCAGAACAATGACCTTCCGGAACAAACCGTTTTTGTGAGAGATTTTGAACAATTTGTTTAAAACCGGAAAAATATTTTTGAAAAATTTCCGGTATGACATCTTTTGGCGCAGTTGGCTTGGTATATTAAGAGCAAATCTTTAATGCCGGAGGAATGATTTATGATATATAATGCTGAAAATAAAATCGCCAAGTGCCCGAAGTTTCTTGTTTTTAATGCAGATAATGAGCTGGATGTTGCCGCAACTCTGAACAATGTTCCGGAGGTGCTGGATAAAACTCAAAGTTTTTTCCGGAATGTTCCGGAGTGGTTTGCCGCCGGTGCTGATGTTCTGGAGGGCTATCGGGAGATTTGGGAGGAAATGAACAATATACCAGCTGCGGAATTAAAGAAATATACAGCAGAAGAAATTCAGAAAATGTACTCGGCTATGCAGTACTTTATTGAGTGTAACGAAATGATGCTGACTCCGGGGCTGAATGACAATCAAAAGGAGGTCTTGCGTTGTATTTGTTACTGGACTTGCCTGAAAACCATAGCTGCTTTCCCGGAAAAACCATAAAGAAAAAAGGGTAATTAAACAGCTTGCCCTGTTTGCTTTACCCTTTTATATTTACATTCAGTTCGGGCTGCCCGGCGGCAAAAGTTGTCACCGGGCGGCGGGATCAATCCCGTTCATCAATCTGCAGCGGGAGTGACTCCCCTTCGGTATATTTTCTGAATTTGGCAGTTCTTACCCTCTCATTGGCTTGCAGCGGGAGTGACTCCCCTTCGGTATAATTTTTGAATTTGTCAGTTTTTAATAATTTTCTTGACAAGTAGCCTATTTCATAACTTGGCAAACATTCTATGATCTTCGGAACCATGGAATCCGGCAGCAGTTCAAAAAGTATGCCTACACCATGATCAAACTTTAACAGATCCAGCCAGTCTTTTGCTGAAAGCTCGTTCTCCTCCCGCCCGCAAAGCATTTTGAAATATTCTTCCACTTTAAAATCGCTGTTGAATTTGCAATCAGGAGATAAAAAGAAAGGTTGAATAAACCACTTATTGTCAATTTTTACAATATCACGGGGATAAGGCAGCGAGAACCAAATATTCCGATTAGTATCTTTACGCTCAGAATCATTTTTTTTATCAATTTTTCTGCCCAAATCCAGCAGTTGCCGATAGAGGTCATCGGTTAAAGCCGCTCGGTTTTCGCTGTCTGATAAAACCCAGTCCAGAGAAAAAGGGGTATATTTTTCCCATTCAACAGCACGGCTGCCGGCAATATCATCCGGGGCATAATATATTGTGTGGAGCGGTTTATCCCCGTTAGAACGACTGCATATCAAGGGCTGCATTGAGAAGTCATCAAGACGATAGCGTCTGCTCCGGCCTTTGATCCGCAGCATAGGATTTACCTTGCCGGAAAAGTTGATTTGTTCCTGCAAGTAACCATACTCAATAAACTCTTTCTGGAGCTTACTGCCAGTCTGTTTTTCTATTTCTTCACGATATTTTACTTCGAAAGGAAATTCTGATTCTCTGCCGTAAGTTTCTATACAGTTATAATCGTCTGCCATGTTCTCCGTTGAGTGATCCCCTGCAAATAAGTCAACGATTTTCTGCATCTTTTCTATGGTAAGATTGCTTACATCGTACAGGGTATTAAAGGCATAAGTAATTTTATCATTCTGCCATTTCTCAACTAAAGCCCGATTGACTAATGAACTTGTCGGGGCTGAACCTTTGGCTTGGCTCCAAATGGTCAATGCCAAAGCATAACCATCCATCAAGGTTCGGCAAAGGAGTGATTTCAGTTCTTCCGGGAGCATTTCATTTTCCGGATAGAATCCGCCTTCACCGATAGAATATTGGTTGAATTCTTCGGGTTCAACATTTTTCCACTCTTCAAACACGCTGAAGTTGAAAAATCTGCCGGAACCGGTTTCGGACTCAAGATCTCCAGCGTGAATGCTGCCCATATCGGTTAAGAAAAAATTGGTAGTAGCTGATATTCCGCTGGCAACCTTAAGTTTATCTTTAGGTGATTGAACAAGTTCTTTATTGGTAGTAGCTGATATTCCGCTGGCAAGCCTAAACATTCGTCTTCCCATCATAATATTTGCCGGCTTTATATCGCCATGGGCAACTCCATTGCGATACAACCCCAGAATGGCAGAAAGAATTTGATAGATCATCTTGCTGATCTCTTGAGCTTCTTTAGTTTGAGCATCTTCAGCTCCGCTCTCACGAAATTCTAAAATTCCTTTATCCAGCGATTTCATGCCCTGCTGGATCGGATATGTAAGCAAGAGATCACATTTTATCTTGCTTGCAAATAACTTATTATACAGTTCGGAGGGCAGTTTGTACTTTTCAGTTTCTACGGCAAGTTTATGACTGTCATAAATAGTTTTCAGCAACTCTTGCGGCACCAGCCAGTATTCATCCGGATCAATGCCTTTCTCCCGCAGACCTTCCGGCAGAATATTAAAGATGGATATAAAATCAGTCAGGGATTTGTGCCGTGCCGTACTCATTTTCTGCCGGGGAAAGCTCAAAAACAGCGGATCGTTTTCATGGATCCAATATTGGGCAGGAATGGGGCAGGCGGCACAACCCGGAATTTTCCGGACGACACTGGTATAGACAGATACACTTTGAGCCTCGTTCCAGAATATTTTGTTGAGTGTTCCATCGTTTTGCAGAAGCGGGACGCACTTCAGACAGAAAGTATTTCTGTCCGTTAAAAGCTGGGGGCGTGTAAGCACAAAACCGCTGCCGCCGGAGTAGGTTTTTCGTCCGACATTTTTCAATGGGTCGATGCGGTTAATAATTTTACCATTGCCCCAGTCTGTAGAGTATTTCACGCCTGCCGCCCTGCTGTTTGTAATTATATAAGTTTATTCTCTTTAATATATTTATACAATATTTTATAAGAACTTTTCAGCTGCTGAGTTATGTAGGAATTGGATTTGCCGAGTTTGGCGGCGATGTCCTTTTTCATCATCTCTTCATAACCATCACCCAGCCCGTAAGCACAGCAAATGATCTCAAGTTGTTCGTTGGTCAATAATCCTTTGCGTGAGCAGTTACCAAGAGCAACCTCTATAATTTCTTTGATCTCCAAACTGCGTAATGCGGCAGCAGTTTCCACCAGAATATGTTCGCCATATTCCGGAGACTCTGCTTCAGTACCATCTTCATATTTTGTTGTTATCGGTACATAACTATTTTTATCACCTTGCGGGCAGCGTTTGGCAGCAGTTTCCCATCTGTAGATGTCATTATACCGTTGATCAGCTGCAGTTGTGACCATTCTTTTGAAACTCTCCAATTTGCCAGTCACGAAATCTTTTTTTACCCAGTTTAACATTTTTTGGTAAAGGCTTGCACCAGCTAGAGGCTTATTCATTACATCAAGAACCTTGTCCGGGTCTTGGTCTTTGAATGAGACTTTTTTGGCACAATAATACATTACATACGCTGCAAAAGCCTCCATGGCCAAAGGCTTTTGCCGCCGTTCTTCCGGGGAGAGTTTTACGGTGGTTGTTGCCAGGGTACGGACATCACGCAATAAACCGGTAACCTTTTTGTCACCGATCAGATTATATACTTTATGTTCATTATTTTCATCCAGGGTAGTGAAGGATCGGTATTTACCAATGTTTTCCAGATATTTCTGCAAATCTTTGATAGTTAGAGATGTTCCATTATCCGACTCATCATCCCACTTATCATCCCACTCATCATCCCACTCATCATCCAGATCATAGCCCAGCTCATCGTGTTTTGACGCAAGCAAGTCAATATCATTGAAAGTCATTTCATCATTTTTTACAGCCATAGATTCCTCCCGTTGATTGAAAATTTATTTTTACGCTGCATATATGCAAATAATATATAGCATAAAAGGTTAAAAAATCAACTCTTTTAAAAAAAATCAAATTTTTTTCAAAACTCTGCGATTATTTTTTAAAAAACTCGCACTATATAGGTGTAACGATTGAAATATTCCCGCTTGATTTATCCCGGACATTAGATGTCTGATATAAAAGCATATATTATAGAGAACAGAATTTTTTTCTGAACCACTTGAAATTGTTTTCAAAATTTCCCGTATATTCTTTGTGTTGCAGCAAGAGTTTAATCCGCTCTTAAAACCGGTTGAAAAAAATCAGATTTTTTCAGAAAATCTTGAAAAACCAGAAAAATTTATTTTCTGTTTGCCGTGTAGGATATGTGCAGCAGCAAGAGTTTAAGCCGCTCTTAAAATTGGCTGGGCTGATTGAAAATCGAATAACTATAGAAAGGCAATGGAGATTGCTCGAACTGCAACAGTAAGCTGGGCTGATTGAAAATCGAATAACCATAGAAAGGAGGTTTTATATATAATAATGATTTTATGGCTGTAAAATGCAGCCGCCCGTCTGAAAGTTTTTTTAATTTGTTAATTATTCTGTAACATGAAAGGTAATATTATTATGCAGAATTGTAAAAACATGTTCGTAATTTGTGATAAACTTGTTGATTTTGTTTTTGAAAAGAGTGTTGCCCATGAAGCTGTTGCAGATATTGCCAAAGCAGCATGCAAGCTGATGAGCAAAGAAAGCAACTTCATCAATGCTAACCAAACTGATTTCTTTGCAACGCTTAAGGCGATCGAAGATAACAGCTGCTTCAGCAAAAAGCTGATCCGCAATATCAATGCCGTTGCTCAAGCGGTTGCCAACTGCAAGGTCAAGTCAAGCACTTACATCCTCTGCGATAAAATGGTTGACTTGGTGTACGAAATGGATTGCAAAAATTGCACTGCCTCCGAAATCACTCAGGCAGCGAA
Source organism: Victivallaceae bacterium (assembly GCA_045533055.1). GTDB lineage: Bacteria > Verrucomicrobiota > Lentisphaeria > Victivallales > Victivallaceae > SIG78. The sequence goes on from JAZSHD010000023.1 coordinate 13,293, forward strand.
AGAGTTGGCTGCAAACAAGGCTGAGTTGATCAGCAATCACTCCGAATTTATCAGCACCATGCGTGAAATCATGCAGAAAAGCACTTTTACCAAGCATGAGTCAAAACTCATCGCCAAGGTTGCAAGTGAAGTCGTTGGGTGGGTGTGTTTGAACTTCAACGCCAACATCAACAGTAATGAAACAAAAATCGCAGCATAAAATAAGCTGTTTCAACTAAATAAAAACAAAGTTATATTCAAAGAAAGGATTTTTTATCATGGAAATGTTTATCAACACTCTGAATGAAGCCTCCAAAACTGCAAGCATGAACTCCGAGTACAAAATCGGCAAAACCTATCAGTTCTATATCGAGTCCGAAGAAAAAACCGCCGATGGCAGAGGTTACTTCAATCTCTTCGATAAGCGAACCAACACTTGCCATGTTTATTATTTCAACGATTCTCACGAGGCTTCGCCTGGCACTTATATCTATCTTACCGTAAGCGAGATCGGCCCTAATGACGAATTGGGTCTGGCGGCTCCGGAAGCTGCTTTTAGTGAGGCTGATTTGTGCAGTGTCAAGCAGGTCGAGAGCAAGATTTTGGAACGCGAATCTCAACACCTTGAGCTTAAAAGTTCTATGGTTTATACGCAAAAAGGTATGATCAATGTAGATAAGCAGTTGGGGTGCGAAATCATCCACGCCGTGGCAGGTATGCTTAATGCCGATGGCGGCGAAATCAAAATCGGTTATCGCTATAATGGTGTGGCGTGCGGAATCAACAAAGATTTGCCCTACATCAACTTCAGCACCACTGACAGTGCCAGATACAGTGCATCTTTTGACGGTGTTGAGCTGAAGATCCGTCATGAAATCATGACACATCTTGGCTGTTATGCAAGCAGTTTGGTGGATATTGAATTTGGTAAAACTGCCGAAAATCTTGCTGTGGTATTCCTGAAGGTCAAAAAAGCCAGCATGCCTGTTTTTGTCCGGGAAAAATTTCTGTATGTAAGAATGGGCAATACCACCGTGAATCTGGCGGGCAGTGATATAACCACTTATATCTGCGAAAGATGCAAGGTTGCCGCTGCGGTTGACTTGCCGACTCCAGAACCTGAAGTTGAAACTGTTACAGATAATGTTAAAGGCGAAGTCGTTTCTGGAGAAGGCTTCGCTGAGGAAAATTCAACTTTTATGGAAGCAGTTCGTTATATCACCCTTTATAAAAATGGTGGTGTAAGCACTCAGGAATATCCTGTGGCATCTTCCACTGTGTTGTTTGATATTCCGCTTAAGGCCTCGGAAATCTCCGACCCCAATACCCGTCTGGCGATCGCCTACGAAAACGGGCATGTGGCGTTCTTCAAGCCTCACGATATTCTTGTTGAAAAACTTCATACTGAAGGCAAATATTATAAGAATGGTTGGAACACTCAAAGCAAAATCGTCAATGTATTGCTCTGCAATGCTCATGATCACCTTGTAGTACGCTCCAAGTTGATTTTGGATGGTACCGCTATGGTCAAGGCGGTTGCGGTAGATAAATATCGGACTTATCACGGTACTTCCATGCACACTCAAGGGCATAAAATCGTTGACGAGAAAATGGCAAAAGCTGTTGAATATGTTGCGGTCAAAGATCATAAATCTGTTGAGAAAATCTTTTACAAAGCGGGCTATACCCCGGGATATCCCGAAGCAAAAGAGCGTTGCAGTGAAGTTGTAGCATTGCTTAATTGCAAGGCTGCATGATCGAAAAAAAGTACACTTCTGCAAACATATATATTTTAACAAAAGGAGTTTTATGAACGATAACAGTGCCCTTGATTTGCATAACCGTATAACTGCCAACGAGCTTGAACAAATCGTCCGTATGCAGCTCAAGGCTTTGGAGGAAAATCCCGCTTCAGCAAAGGTCATGCCGCCTTTGATGGTGTGGGGGGCTCCGGGGCTGGGAAAATCAACGATTATCCGCAAGGTTGCCGAAGAGTTCGGTATCGGCTTTATTGATGTCCGCCTTGCCCAGCGGGAACCGGTGGATGTCCGGGGGCTGCCGGTGCCGGATCGGGAGCGGAACTGCGTGGACTGGCTGGTTTCCGGCGAATGGCCCCGCGACCCGGAAAGTAAAGGTATTCTGCTCTTTGACGAGCTTACTGCGGCAGACCGCAGTTTGCAGGTTGCCGCTTACGAGCTTATTCTTGACCGCAGATTGGGTGATTTGTATAAGGTTCCCGATGGCTGGTATATTTGTGCTGCCGGCAACCGGGTGGAGGATTCTGCCGTGGCAACTGCAATGAGTTCGGCACTTGCCAACCGTTTTATGCATGTTGAGCTTGATGGCGATGCCGAAGTTTGGAGCCAGTGGGCTGTGGCTAACGGAATCAATCCGGCAGTGATCGGCTTTATCCGTTATCGGCCCGAGTGTTTGCTCCGGCTTAAAAGCGAGAATCTGGAACGGGGCTGGCCCAGTCCCCGCAGCTGGGAACGGGTTTCCAGAATGTTGGATATTGTTCCGGAGCCGGAAAATAATGAAACACTCTTGCGGAAGATCGTGTACGGCTTGGTAGGCAACCGGGCGGGGCTGGAATTTTACGAATACTTCAAGCTCAATTCACAATTCGACGATGTGCGGCAGATGATGCTTGATGCAGCTTGGGCGGTGGTGATCCCCAACAAAGTTGACCGCAAATATGCCTTTTGTGCGGCAATGAGTTATAACTTGTGGCGGGGTAAAGACCCTGCCGAAAGTGCGGCTCTGCTGGATGGATTTTTCCGCATTTCTGAAAAACTTTCCAGCGATTTTGCATGTATGGCCATGACCGATGCTATGAGCGGCTGCGGTATGATCGCTGAAAGTGAAGCGGCAAGCAAACTTTTCTATCACCCCGGGTATGCAAGTTGGGCAAAAATCCATGGCAAAGCAATGAAAAATCATATCAAATTTTAAGGAGGCTGAATAGTGGTTTGGTGTATACGGCAGCCAAATGCCGAAGAAGAAAAACGCAAAGCATTGTGCCTTGAGCAACTTGCCCGGGATCGTCAGGAACTTTTGATAAAGTATCCCTTCACCGGTTCGGTTTTAATGCGTATGGAGCTTGTTCCGGTCAGGGATGACCGGCTGGAAACTGCCTGCACCGACGGCAACACCATCTATGCGGATGTGGATTTCTATACCAGGCTTAACCGTTCGGAGCGGCTTTTTGTGCTGGTGCATGAAGTTTGGCACACGATCATGCTGCATTTTGCCCGCAAGCACAACCGGGATGCGAAACTCTTTAATATAGCAGCAGATCTGGAAATCCATTTTACTTTGCAGAATGAAAAATTCAAAGAGCCCTGGGTGCTGCCCCACGATTTGAGCTGGGCAGGGCTTCCCGCCGAGGAGATATACGAAAAACTCCTGAAAGATCCCCGTTACAACAACGGTAATAAAACTCCGGCACAGCCGGAAAACGGCAGCAGCGGCAAGTTCGGCAGCGGCAGTTTTGACCGGCATATATACGAAAATGAGAGATCAGCTGAAGCTGCCGGAGAAGTTATAACTGCGGAAAATAACAACGCCAACTCCTCCGGCGAGTTTGTTATGGATGGCGATTACGCTCCGCAAGTCAAATCCGATACCGCCGAACGGGTGCGTGGCAGGGTCGTAGCCGCCGCCCAGCAGATAGAACGCATACAGGGTACTTTGCCCGGAAAAATTCAGGAGCTTTTGCATGATTTGCTGGAGCCCTCGTTGCCGTGGCAGGAACTTTTGAAACAGTTTGTTACCACCTGCTATGGCGGCGAGCGGCGTTGGCTGCCGCCGAGCCGCAGGCATGTCTGGAATGATTTGTATTTGCCCAGTATGCGTAGTGAACGGCTCAATGCAGTAGTGGCGGTGGATACCTCCGGCAGTACAAGCAGCGATCTGGAAAGTTTTTTTGCTGAACTTGTGGGGATTATGAAAAGCTTTGGCGGTTATGACCTTACGGTTATCCAATGCGATGCAGCTATACAAAAGATCGAGCATTTTACCGAAATCAATCCGTTGAATAAACAAAACATCGAAGTAAAAGGCTTTGACGGTACTGATTTCCGGCCGGTATTTGATTATGTGAAAAATGCCGCGGCCCGCCCGGATCTGCTGATTTATCTCACGGATGGCTGCGGTACCGCTCCGGACGAAGCACCTTCTTACCCGGTAATGTGGGTGCTGACTGCCAATGGAAATGCACCCGCAGCCTGGGGAAAGCATCTCTTTTTGAAAAACTCTCAAACAAGATAAGGATTTTTATATGACAGATTGCGAAAAATTTTATCAGATCTACAATGCAAAGAAAGCCAGAAGTGTACCGTACAGCGAGCTGGAAGTACTGCTGAATATTGATGTGTTGAGTGTGGTGGGTAAAGATGAAAAATTCAGTATTACCCAGCTTGCCAGCCGCCTCGGTTTTTCAGGGATCGAACACTATGGTTTTTATCAGAAGCTGGCACGCTGTAAAAACTGTTTTTCGCACCAGCAGCTGCTGGAACTCTGGGGCAAACTTATTTCTGACCAGGGCAGTGTGGATTTTCAGACCTTGTATTTGCCCTGCGATAACGAGAGCTGCCCAAATGTGGTTATCAAAAATCATTATGTTAAAGAGCGTTGGGAATATGGCTGCCGTACAATATATATAAGAAGTAAAATCGACGACTCCGATGTTAAGTACCTCGATAAATACGGTTTGACCGACGAATTGTTGATCGACAACCCTGCAGTGGTTTTCCGCTACTGCCAGTTGGAAAAGCCCGGCTGGGAGATGCTGCGTTATCTGGGCAAACATCCCCGGCGTACAGCGCGGCAGCGGATCCCGGAAAAAATGCGGCAGGCGATCGAAACCGATAATAAAGAAGTATTTATGATTTACAAAGATTTGGCAGGAGTCAAATACTCTTACAGCCTTATTGCAGAAATTATGGCGTCCGGGGCAAAAAATATATTTGCTGAAATCGTAAAAAGCAAAGAATTGTTCAAGCAGCGATCCATTACCCTCCCGGAACTGGCGGTGTATTGTACTTTGGCTTTTGAAGATGCTGTCAGCGTGCCTTTTTTACAGAGTATAGAGGAAGTTTATCCCGGCGAGCTGAAAAATGTCCGCGATCACTGGAACAGAAATCTTCTCTGGTATGCGGTACATAATCAGAAAACGGCATTTTTCCACCCCTTCTGCAAACTTACAGAGTTTTTGCTGCAAGCCGGCTGCGACCCGGATAATCAGAATCAGTTGGGGATCCCGTGGCGGTATATGATGAAAAATCTGCCTTTGGCAAAAAAAGAATCGTGGCTCAAACGGCGGCACGGTAAACGCAATTTCAATGCTCCTTCTGCATTGATCCACGAACAGCCAGTTTGTGCCCTGCTGGATAAAACTTTGACAACGGATTGGATGAAAAATCTGTAAAATATAAGATTATGAGTGCAGTCGGACATTAGATGTCCGGGGTTATGAGCAATAATATATATAGCGGGCAATATTTTATTGCGGCTCCAGTGGGGGCAAAATTTTCAGTTGGAGGAAAAATAAAATTTCCGTTTCCCGTATATGTTATCAGAATAACGATTTTTCAATTTCAACATTTAACTCAAGGAGGCAGTTATGCTGCAAGAACGCACTTTCAAATCTCAATTTGTTCCGATGGTCGTGGAGCAAACCGGTCATGGCGAGCGGGGCTACGATATTTACAGCCGTTTGCTCAAAGACCGCATCATTCTTTTAGGTACGCCCATTGATGACAATGTGGCAAATCTGATAGTGGCACAGCTTTTGTTTCTGCAAGCCGAAGACCCCAAAAAGGACATTGATCTGTATATCAACAGTCCCGGCGGATCATGCACCGCAGGGTTGGCGATCTACGACACTATCCAGAGCTTGAGCTGTGATGTAAAGACCTACTGCATCGGTCAATGTGCCAGTATGGGTGCCGTGCTGCTGGCGGCAGGTACAGCGGGCAAACGCTTTGCTCTGCCCCACAGCCGCATCATGATCCACCAGCCCTGGGGCGGGGCACAGGGTACAGCAAGCGATATATGTATCCAAGCCAATGAGATACTGCGTACCAAGGCAACTTTGAACGGAATATTGGCAGCTCATACCGGTCAGAAGTTGAGCAAGGTCGAACGCGATACCGACCGCGACTTCTTTATGTCCGCTGAAGATGCTGTTAAATACGGCATTGTCGATCAGGTAGTAAAATCTGCGTAGTATGCTTTGAAATAAGGGGCTGTTGCAAAACTTGTTGATGTCGTTCGCCAACAGCAACAAGCCCGGTCAGGGCCGCGAGCGGATGTGAGAGCAGTTTGCAGGATAAATTCCTGCAAACCCGAGGCAGCATGCTGCGAGGTCGAACGGAGTCGAGCGAAGCCATCCGGCGTTTGAGGACGATTTTGCAACAA
>JAZSHD010000149.1:0-47241 GCA_045533055.1 Victivallaceae bacterium
GGAGTTCCGTCTTCGCCGGAGGCTACGCCGTGACAAGTTGAGGAGGGGAAAAAGGACCGATCCAGCAAAAGGTCTTTTCCCCCTCCTCAAGGCCCGAGCTATATCGGGAACAGAGCAGAAAAAATTGCAAAAAAATTGGAAAAAAAGTGTTTGCAGTGTATATTGCCTGACGATGAAAAAATGGGAAAATTGCCAGTATGAGTGATACAGAAAATAAAATCGGAGCCGTGGAAAACGGCGAATTGCTTATCCAGGCAGATAATCTGGTAAAGAGCTACCGCGGCCGCTGCGTGGTCAAAGGTGTATCTTTGAAGGTTCATGCCGGGGAAGTCGTAGGTTTGCTGGGCCCCAACGGTGCCGGTAAAACCACCAGTTTTTATATGGTTATGGGGTTGGTAAAGCCCGACAGCGGCATGTTGAGTTTCCGCAAATACGATATAACTCATGTGCCGATGTATAAACGCTCCCGGATGGGAATGGGGTATCTGGCACAGGAGCCGTCGATTTTCCGGAAGTTGACAGTGGAAGAAAATATTATGGCAATATTGGAAACGCTGGATATCAGCCGCAAGGAACGCAAGGAGCGTTGCGAACAACTGCTGGAAGATTTGAGTCTTACCCGATTGGCAAAGCAGAAGGCGATGACTCTCTCGGGCGGGGAGCGCCGCCGGTTGGAGATCACCCGGGCCATGGTGACCAATCCCTCATTTCTGATGCTGGATGAACCTTTCAGCGGGGTCGACCCCAAGGCGGTGTACGAAGTGCAGCAGATCATCCGCAAGCTGCAGCAGCGGAATATGGGTATTCTGATCACTGACCACAATGTGCGTGAAACTTTGTCGGTGGTGGATCGTGCGTATCTTATGGTGCATGGCGAAGTCATGCTGGAAGGCTCCAGTGACTATCTCGTGAACAGCGAAGAGGCCCGCGAGGTCTATCTGGGACCCAGTTTTGCCATGTAAAAGTACAGTTCAGCAAACGAGAGTGGAAATGATTTTTTTAATGGCTGAACCAACAGCCATTTTTTCTATATATTTTTAAGTAATATAAATTTTATGGAGATATGATAATGAGTAACGAAGAACAGGAAAAAGTTCAAGCTCAAGCCGCCGAAGCAGCTGCGGAAGCTGCCGCTGAAAACAGTGCAGAAAATCAGCCCGAAGCCGCTGAAGGTGCTTGGGATGTGAAGGAAGAAATCAAAGATGATGCCCAGGCGGCACCCGAAGTGGAAGTTTCTCCCGAAGCGGTGCTGAAAGCCGAAGTTGCCGACCTCAAGGATCAGCTGTTGCGGAAAGAAGCCGATTATCAGAATTACCGCAAACGCATGGCAAGAGAAGTCAGCGACGCCCGCCGTATCGGGCTGGTGGAAACCATTACACCCTTCCTTCAGGTCTTTGACCTTTTTGAAATGGCGATGAAAGCTGCCGATAAAAGCGACAATGTTGCCGCTCTCAAGCAGGGATTGGAAATGATCCTTGCCCAGTACGGCAAAACCATTGATGAATTGGGCGTGCAGAAATTTGATGCCGTAGGCGAAACCTTTGACCCCATGTGGCACGATGCCGTTGCTTACGAAAACAATGAAGAAATTGCCGAAGGCGTGATCATCAAACAGTGGAACTGCGGCTATAAAATGGGCGACCGCCTGCTGCGTCCTGCCCGGGTGATCGTTTCCAGCGGCAAGGCGGAAGCTCCGGCAGAAAAAACTGAAGCTCCTGAAAGCGAAAAGGCCGAAGAGCAGCAGTAAGGAGTGCAGAAAATGAGCAAAGATTTTTATGAAATACTTGGTGTGGCAAAAACTGCCACGGCTGAAGAAATAAAAAAGGCGTACCGCAAGCTGGCGATCAAATATCACCCCGACCGCAATCCGGGAGATACTGCTGCGGAAGAAAAATTCAAAGAAATTTCCAACGCTTACGAAGTTTTGAGCGATACCGCCAAGCGGCAGCGTTACGACCAGCTGGGGCACGAAGCCTTTACCTCCACCGGCGGGCAGGGCTTTGGCGGGTTTGGCGGCGGCGGTGCCGGTGGGTTCCGCGACCCCATGGATATATTCAGCCAGTTTTTCGGCGGCGGTGGCGGCGGCAGTTTCAGCTTTGAAGATCTTTTCGGCGGCGGCGGACGCCGTCGGCACGACCCAAATGCTCCTGCCAAGGGCAACGATCTGCGTTGCGATATAGAAATTACCTTTGAGGACGCAGTTTTTGGTGCCACCAAAGAGATCAGCGTTACCAAAGACATTGATTGCAAAGTCTGCTCCGGCAGTGGCTGTGCTCCGGGAACCAGCAAAAAGACCTGTCCCCGTTGCGGCGGCAGCGGTCAGGTGACTATTTCCCAGGGATTTTTTGCCATGCAGCAGACCTGTCCGAACTGCCGGGGTACCGGTATGGTCATTGATAAACCCTGCTCCGGCTGCCGGGGGACCGGCCGCCAGCACGATACAAAAAAGATCCCCGTGCGGATCCCGCCCGGGGTGGACAACGGCGACCGGCTGCGGGTCAAAGGCGAGGGCGAAGGCGGCTTGCGTGGTGGTGCTTCAGGCGACCTTTATGTGGTGATCCATGTGCGGGAAAGCAATGTTTTTGAGCGGGAAGGCTCCGACCTTTTCTGCAAGATGTTTGTGGACCCCGTTACTGCCATGCTGGGCGGTGTGGTGGAAGTGCCCACTGTTTCGGGTATGACCAAAATGAAGATCGAAGCCGGTACCCAGAGCGGCACTGTACTGCGGATCAAGGGCAAAGGTATGCCCTCACTGCGGGGCGGCAGCCGGGGAGATCTGCATGTGCGTATTCAAATGGAAACTCCGGTGAATCTGGATAAAGATACCAAAAAACTGTTGGAAGAGCTTCAGGCAAAACTGACAGAAAAGAATTATCCGCAAACTGAAGCGTTCCGCAAAACCGCGGGGCCCTTTCTGGGGAAACTTTAATGGCTGACGGCAAAAAAAATAAAAATATTCCCGGCGACGGAGTGCTTTCCAACAACCGCAAAGCTCTCCATGATTATATCGTGCTTGAGCAGTACGAAGCGGGTATCCAGCTTACCGGCACCGAAGTCAAGAGCTGCCGGGCAAGAACGGTGACGCTCTCCGAAGCCTATGTGGATATGACCCAGGGCAGTGCCTTTCTGGTCAACGCCCACATTGCCGGTTACGACCACGGCAACCGTTTCAACCACGATACCCGCCGCCGCAGACGCCTGTTGCTCCATAAAAAAGAGCTGCTGAAACTGGCGATCCAGGTCAAGGAAAAAGGCTGTACCATCGTACCTTTGAAGATGTACCTTAAAGGCGGCTTGATAAAATTGTCTGTTGCCCTCTGCAAAGGCAAAAGTCACGAAGACAAAAGGGAAACTCTCCGGGCCCGGCAGGACGATATGGACGCAAGAAGAGCCATGCGTGGCGACCGTAATCTTTAGTGGTTGCAACCGGCAATATTATGAAGCATCTTGCGGCGGCTTGACAAAGTCCCGAACAGCATAGTTAAAGGGTGTTACCTTACAGGTAGCACCCTTTAACTATACTCTCCGGTCTTTTTGCCAATCCATCCGCAATCTTGCTCCATACTATTGCCAGCTGCAACCTATGGAGCTGTTTTCTTGCAATGTTTGTTATTTGTTCTCCGGTCTTTTTGCCAATCCATCCGCAATCTTGCTCCATACTATTGCCAGCTGCAACCTATTGTGCTGTTTGCTTGCAGTATTTGTTATTGGTTCTCCGGTCTTTTTGCCAATCCATCCGCAATCTTGCTCCATACTATTGCCAGCTGCAACCTATGGTGCTGTTTGCTGTGCATTTAACGGTAACGAACGGTAATGAACGGTAATGAATGGTGACAAACGGTAATAAACTGGTGGATAGTGTATTGCTGTTTCTGGCGGCAGGAAAAATCCGTTAACCTCCGTTGTTTTCCGTTAATTCCCGTTCTGCCGCATCTGTACTATTGCCCGCGTATGCGGTGTATATCTTGCTCAATGTTGACAATATACACTCTTTTTGAATGTTTTTCAAAAAGGAGTTTTTTATGCAGGCGATAGTTGATCTATTCTATCATGATGGTGAAGTACAGAGCTTTGGCTGCAGCAATAATGCAAAGACTTTGGAGTTTGTTTGCGGCGTTGAACATTCGCTGGATTTCCGTTTTTGCGATTTATCCGGTTCGCCGCTGGAACTTATCCCGACGGAAAAATTCGGCAGCTGCCAAATCCTTTTAAGCTGTCGTGACCGTTTGCTTGCTTCGGTGGAAAACAATATCTCTTTGGGAGTAAATGATTCCGGTTTTCAGCTGTTGCATGTGGAAAAACTCTCTTTTGATTCTCCGGCTATCCGGCAAATGCTGGCGGCAAGTCAGTGGGAGTTGGAGCCTGATTACCGGGGGAAGATCTTCTGTGATTTTTCTATGGCAATATATATCAATGAATATTTCCGCACTTCCATACAACTCTTTTTTACCCTTGAAGCTGTGTTAAAACAGTGAAAAACCTTTCCGTGATTTGTAAAGCTCTGCTTTTATGCTATCTTAAAGTAAAATGTTGTAATATATTTATAGAAAGATAGCTTATGAAACGGATTCTGGTTACTGGCGGCGGCGGCTTTCTGGGCAGTGCCCTTTGTGAAAGATTGCTCAATATGGGCAATGAAGTTATTTGTGTTGACAACTTTTTCACCGGCAGCAAACGCAATATATACAAGCTGCTGGACGATCCCCGGTTTGAAGTTATCCGGCACGATGTGACTTTCCCCCTTTACATTGAGTGCGACGAAATATACAACCTTGCCTGTCCGGCTTCGCCCATACATTATCAGCGTGACCCGGTGCAGACGGTCAAGACTTGTGTGCATGGAGCGATCAATATGCTGGGGCTTGCCAAGCGGCTCAACGCCAAGATATTGCAGACCAGCACCAGCGAGGTCTACGGCGACCCGGCAGTGCATCCGCAGGTGGAAAGTTACTGGGGCAATGTGAACCCCATCGGCATCCGTTCCTGTTACGACGAAGGCAAACGGTGTGCCGAAACGCTTTTCAACTGCTACCGCATGCAGTGCGATCTGCCCATAAAGATCGTGCGTATTTTCAACACTTACGGTCCTAACATGCACCCCTGCGACGGCCGGGTGGTCAGCAACTTTATCTTGCAGGCTTTGCAGAACAAAGATATAACCCTCTACGGCGACGGCAGCCAGACCCGCAGTTTCTGCTACCGGGATGATTTGATCGAAGGTCTGGTGCGGATGATGGCGACGCCTCACGAAATTACCGGTCCCGTGAATCTGGGCAGACCTCAGGAATTTACGATCCGGCAGTTGGCGGAATTGACCATCAAACTGACCAATTCCAAGAGCAAGCTCATCTTCTGCGATCTGCCTGCCGATGACCCCAAACAGCGGAAGCCGGATATAACTCTTGCCAAAAAACTGCTGGATTGGGAACCCACCACTCCGCTGGAAGAAGGCTTGAAAAAGACCATTGAATACTTTGAAGAACTCTTGCGTACCGATTATGAATTTTGCCAAGGTTGATAGGAGAAAATTTTATGCCAGCAGAATACAAAAATCCGGACTTTATTCTTAATGAAGAAGCCCCCCGTATTCCTGATAATGATGCACTTGCTCTGGCATGTGAGCAGGGATTGAACTGGATGATGAACGAATACAGGCGTTTCAGGAACTTTGACGAAAGCAAAGTTTCAGCTTACACGCTGCCGCCGCTGCCGGATACTTTGGAAGAGTGGGAAAAAGTTCGCCCCGAACTCTGGAAAAAGTTTGAAGATTGTATCTATGGAGATTTTCCGCCGCCGCCGGATCATGTGGAAGTCAAGCTGCTCGCCAGCCGGGATGATGCTCTTGACGGCATAGCTCTGCGGCGGGAGTACCGGGTCTACTGCAATATGGATAACGGCAGAAGTTTCAACTTTGACTTGCTTTTGTATCTGCCGAAAAACACTGCGGAACTGCCCCCTTGCTTTGTGCATTTGAATATGAAAGGCAATCAGGCTTACGGCCCGGATATGGATATAAGACCCACCCGGTCGCCCGTGAACAAGCCCGGCCGCTGGCACGCTACCGGCATCAACAGTCAGCCCCGTGGTCTGGATGTGGGCAGAATGAGTTATGCTGAAGGTGTCCGCCGGGGCTACGCTATGGCAACGGTCTGTTACGGTGAAGTTTTTCCGGACAATCTGGATGGTTTCCGGAAAAGCTGCTACACCTTGTTTTACGACGATCTGCGGCCCGATTACGAAATACCGCTGGAGGAATTAAACGCAGGCAGAGTCCGCAATATCGGTGCATACGCGGCGTGGGCATGGGGTTATTGCCGGACTGCTGATGCTCTGGAAAAAATCGGTTTGACTGCAATGGATAAACTCGGATGTGTAGGCCAGAGCCGTCTGGCAGTGGCAAGTCTGCTGGCCGGGGTTCACGATAAACGGTTCAAACTGGTTTGCTGCAACAATTCCGGCAGCGGCGGGGCGCAGCTCAACCGCCGGGATTTCGGTTCCTCGCTGAAAGTCTTTCGGGCATGCCGCCCCAACTGGGTAACGCAGAATATCGAACAATATATCGACCGGGAAGATACTCTGCCGGTTGACCAGCACCAGCTTCTGGCAATGGTGGCACCCCGGGCGTTGTATGTGGCAACTTCCAGCCAAGACCTTAATGGCGACCCCCGCGGCAGTTTCCTTGCCACCCAGGAAGCCTCCAAAGTCTGGGAGCTTTACGGCTTGAAAGGTTTGGAGTGCAGTGATATGCCACCCGAAAATACTCCCGTCGGCAACATGGTGCGGTATCATGTCAAGACCGGTAAACACTCCCTGACTTCTTACGACTGGGGGCAATATTTCAAGTTTGCCGATGAATTGTTCGGCAAATGTTAAAAAATAACATTTTTTCGGCGGAAAAATCTGCTTGTTTCCAGATTGCTGTTTGACAAAAACTATTACCAATGTAATGTAGAACAGAGCTGTATAAGTTCTGTTCTTTTTTTATAATATGGAGTAGACTGTTTATGAATAATGTACGCAATTTCGGTGCCGTAGGCGACGGCGTGACTCTGGATACGCAAGCTATTCAAAAGGCGTTGGATGCCGGTGGAATGGTCTATTTCCCGGCAGGAACATATCTTACCGGATCAATATATTTGCGGAGCAACGGCGGTCTTGAACTTGCCCCCGGAGCAACCTTGCTGGCTGTGCCGGATAAAACCCAGTACAATGCCGATGATTTTATACCCGAAAATCAGGCTTTTTCCACCGAAAATGTTTCCGGAGCCCATCTGGTGATCGCCGCCAATGTGGAAAATATCGTTATCCGGGGCGGCGGCAGGATCGACGGCAACCGGCGTGCAGTTTTCAATACACCGAACCCGGATTTCCCGGAGCGGTTTCTGCTGCCCGAGTGGCGTATGGGGCAGATGATCTACATAGTCAACAGCAAAAATGTCAGTATTCAGGATGTGGAAATGCTGGACTCCCAGTATTGGACATGCTTTCTCCACGGCTGCCAATGGGTGAAGATCCGGGGTGTGCGGATCGAAAACGACTTCGGCACCCAGAATGGCGACGGTATTGATGTGGACTGCTGTTGTTATGTTACCATAAGCGACTGCATTATCCGTTCTGCCGATGACAGCATAACTTTGCGGGGCAACGATGCCCGGTTGGGCGGCAGGTGCCCCTGCGAATATGTTACCATTACCAACTGCATACTTTCCACCCGCTGCAACGCTTTCCGTATCGGGGTGGGCGGTGGTCTGGTGCGGCGGTGTACCATCAGCAATGTCATAGTGCGGGATACCCGTACTGCTATTTGTCTGGTTTCGCAATACAGCAAAAAAAGTGTGGGCGTGCAGATCGAAGATATCCAGTTCAGCAATCTGCGACTGGATTGTGTGCGGCCCTTCTACATAGCTACCACCCCACGGGGAATGCAGGAAGAAACTGCCCAAAATATTGAACGCATCAGCTTCCACCATGTGCGGGGAACGGCAAACCGGGGCTCGGTGATTTCCGGCAGTTACCCGGGGTATGTAAAAGATATAAGTTTCAGCGATGTGAAAATAGTGTATGACCGGGGCGAAAATATTGTTGCCGTACCGCCGGAAAAGACCGGCTACGGAGAGTTTGTCAAAGGCAACCCGCCGGCGGCATTTTATCTTTGCAACGCCGGAGATGTGGAATTTAAAGATGTAAAGGTTACATATCCTGCCAACGCTGACGAGTGGCTGGCGGGCATTATGAACCAAAACAGCTCTTACAGCTGCAATAAACCGATTTCGGATAAGCCGGATATTGGCTGAAAAATTACAGGCGGTAAAGTTATTGCAGCTTTACCGCCTGTTTTTTGCAGCGTTACTTAACAACACACCTTCTGGCGATTATTTCGCCTGAAACCGCCCGGCAGATCTCTACTCTGGCAAGAATGTAACTGTTGTTGTCAACGATTATTTTATCGCCGGGGAAAAGATCCGGTTTGGAGCCTTCCAGCAGCAGCACCAGTGTTACGCCGCAGCTGCCGGAATTGTCGGAAGTTTCCCGCTTCAGCTCAATGGCTTGAGATTTTCCGGCACAGCGGTAGCGTAAAAGCCCGTCGCAAAGATAAGGGTTTTTCGGCAATATTTCCACGGTTTTTGCTGAAGAAGATTTGAATATTTCCATCCAGTCAAAGATACTTTCCAAAGTCATTGGGCACGCTCCGTATGGTTAAGTGAATTTATCTCTTCATAAATTTTCTGCTGGCGTTCCGGGGCGATCTTCTGGTATCTGCCCAGCAAGGTTACGGCGGCACGGGCGATCTCCCGCTGAAACTCGGAACCGGCTTCCACATTTTTCAGTTCCAGCAAACTGGCTACGGATTCTTTCAGGTCAACAATGGAAAAATCCCGGTTGTAAGCTATCTGCGGAACAGTTATACTTGGGTCGTACAAATTCATGATCTGCCAGACCGCCGACTCGGTCTGCTCCAGCAAATCCACCCGGTTGAGCAGAAACTGGCAGATCTGCTGGTGATCCCATGCTTTGCTTTCGGCACTCTGTTTTTCCCGGGTTTCGCGGATTATGGTCAAACCGGCAATATCAAAAAGTTCGTTTTTCAGATGATTGTTTTCGTTGCGGATAATGTTGGTTTCAGCACCGTTGGGGGAGATGTAGCGGCTGATGCCGGACTCATCGCCGGATTCCCAAATAGCGGCAGAACGGGCAAGGATATGACTGAATTTGCCGTCGTCACTCTGACTTTGAGTCAAAGCACTGCGGCTGCCCCGGGCAAAGTTTTCGGAGATGACCAGCAAGCCGAACATCTGCTTGATAATGTTCATCTGGGCTTCGGATTCATTGTTCAATATAGCGTCAGAAATGCGGACTATATCGTCAAACCAATGCACCGCATCCATACCGTAGCCATCGATTTCGCAAACATGCAGCAGCGGTACTCTGCCCAGAGCGTGCTTGCCTTCGCTGACTGCTTTTACAGTGCCGGAATCTTCTTCAAAAAGCATCCATGAATCCCGGGTCCAGAGCCGCCGGCGTTTTTTGCTGACCGCTTCGGTAAAGGGATCGCTGTTTTCGTAAAAATCTTCTTCCACCACCGCCCACAAAAGTTCGCCGTCGGAGCCTTCTGCCCAATCAGGAACTTTCAAAGGCGAAAGAGCTACGGCGTAGGGGTAGAGGTGTTCTTCAGTTTTCCGCTGGATATTTACTGTGCCCTCAAAGCTGGGCATTTCTACAAGCATCCATGCCGAACCGTAGACATTGAGCAAGGTGGAAAATTGCCGCATAACTTCGTTGGCTCGCAGTTTGCTGCGGGAAAAATCCTCGATCAGAACCGGATCGGCACCGGTACGCACCGGATCTCCGGAAAGGATGTATTGAGTGATGAGCCTTGCGATCTTCCGGGGGTAGTTGAAGTAATACGCCCGGTTGAGCCGTTCGGTAAATTCCGGGTCGATCTCCGAAACATGCTGGATCAATGCCCTTTGAATGTAGCCGGTTCCGCCGGAATAAGCAGCTTTGTTCCGCTCCCAGCTGGCGTGCCGCTGAACAAACAGCGGGTGCTGACGCTTAAAAATGTAACTGTAATCCATGATACAAACTCCTTGTTTTTTCGTGGTGTAAAAACGGAAATTTGTCAACATCAAGCAAAAAATCGGAATATTTGGGCAAATATGTATGAAAATGTTCCTGCGGGAGAATTTAAAATTTGCAAAAGTAATAAAAAAAGCTATTTTATTTATTGTTTTATTATGGGATTTTGATCAAACTCAAATTCAACTGCACAAGAAAGGATTTTTTATCATGGCAGAAGAGTTTAAATTTGTAACCGAGGTACCCAAAAATGTATGGGGACCGGAATTTGAAGACATCTTCGTCTACCCCATGTACGACGAAGGCAAAGTTGCTATGGAAATCACCGTAGCCAAGGGCGTCAGCAAGATCGCCTGGGAAGTGCTGGACAAAGGCAAGAAGATCGCCTCCGGCAGCAGCACCGATTTCAAGGCAGGCAAAGTCTTCAAGGCCACCGAAGAAATCAAAAAATTCAAGCCGTGGAATGTCAATACTCCTTATCTTTACCAGTTCAAAACCACTCTTACGCTTAAAAGCGGCGAAGAAAAGTCAGCAACCATCCGCTTCGGTATGCGTAAGTTCTCGGTAGATAAAGAGTCCTTCTATCTGAACAACGAAAAACTCTTCCTGCGTGGTGTTATCCGCGGCCGTGAAGCCCACGACCACCCGGATCTGGCGAATTTGGGCATGTACGAATACTATGCAAAGTATATGCGTCAGATGAAGGATTACGGGTTCAACTTCATCCGCTTCCACAGCTATGTGCCGCCCATTGAATGTTTTGAAGCAGCTGATGAACTGGGTATCCTTATCCATGTGGAAATGCGTAAATACTATGGCCGTTACCAGAAAGAACGAGCCAAGATGGAAAGCCGCAACCGCCTGATGAATCCCGAAGAATGGATCGAAATGCTGCTGCGTCTGCGTAACAGCACCAGCTTGATGGTCTACTGCATGGGTAACGAGATCGACCACCCCGGCCGGAACCCCATCTGCCAGGAATTCTACGACATGACCCACAAGTACGACCCCACCCGTTTCTTCCTGGATACCTGCAGCCGCGGCGAATTCGACCGCAACAGTGTTGACCTCGATGTGCAGCACATGAGCTACTTCTATCCCTGGGGGCACAGCTACAACATGTTTGAAAATCCCCAGAACTGGATCATCTCCGGTTCCGCCTCCGGTATTCCCATGATCGAAAAGAATGCCGAAGATGATGAAGATTGGAAGATCGCCCGCAAAGTCCCCAGCCGCCGCCCGGTGCTGGCTCACGAAATCTGCCACTATGCCGGTCTGCGTGATCTGGATGCGTTGGAAGCCAAGTTCGATAAATACTGCCCGGATAAGAAACCCTGGTGGATCGGCGAACTCAAGAAACTTGCCAAGCTCAAGGGCTTCAGCAAGAAAGATTATGCCCAGATGAAGAAGGCCTCCGACCGCTTCCAGCTGTTGAGCTGGAAACTGGGTCTGGAAGCCAGCCGCCGCAGCAAGATTTTGAGCGGCTACCACTTCCTGCAGTTCTGCGACACCGACCGTTACGAAAACTCCAACGGTATCGTGGACTGCTTTGACGACAAGAAAGGCATCGACGATGTGGCTTTCCGCAAGTTCAACGGCGACACCGTGCTGCTGGCTGATATGCCCCGGCGTGTATTCTTTGAAGGCGAAAAGTTCCTGATCCCGGCAATGGTTTCCCACTTCTCGGCAGAACTTTCCGGCGAAATGGTCTTCCGCTTTGCTCTGAAAAACAGCAAGGGCGAAACTGTCTTTACCGGCGACATGCCCAACATCAGTCTGACCGAACGGGGCCGTCACGAAATTTGTGAAGTCACCCTCAAGTTCCCCAAGACCGGCAAGCCCCAGGCTTACGAACTGGTCTTTGAACTTATCAACGAAAAGGGCGAAGTGGTGGTGGACAACACCTGGAATTTGTGGACATTCCCCAACAATCCGGCAGCACTGCCCAAGATGGAAGTCAACATGGATCTGGCGGAAGTTGCCCCCACGGTGCGTTACCCGCAGCTCATTCAGAGTGCCGATGCCAAATTGATGATCTCCAACCGTTTCAGCAAAAAACTCATCGACCATGTTGCCAATGGCGGCGACGCATGGGTCATGTACCGTGTGCCCATTACCCGCGACCGCAAAGTCCGGGCTGCCAAAGAAAAGTACTATCTGCCCGCAGTTTGGGAACGCTTCAAGGCGATCATCTGGGACCGCGGCCACAATTCGGGTGCTTTCATGCGTAAATCCGGAGCTTTGGCAGGCTTCCCCAACGACGGCTTTGTGGATATGCAGTTTGCCAACTTGATCAACGACTCCGACAAGATCATCCTCGATGACTTCCCGGTCAAAGTCGCTCCCATCATGGAAGGCGTGGACCGTGCAGTGCGTGACCGTTACGATGTTCATCTGTTCCAGCTTTCGGAACTCCAGCCGGCTTACACCATGCGTAAGTTTGCTTACATGATGGAACTCAAAGTGGGCAAGGGCCGTTTGTTCGTGACCGCATTCAACTTTACCGGTTTGAACAATAATGACCCCGAAACTGTCGGTATGTTTGAGTCGATCATGCGTTACCTTGCCAGCAGCAAGTTTGCTCCCAAGGCGGAAATCTCTGCCAAAAAGCTCTCCAGCTATCTGTTGGCCAAGGGCAAAGGTCCGATCGTCAAGGAACGCCGCATGACCCAGTACTGGCAGTTGGATGAAGAACCCCTTGAATCCCGAAAGTATTGGCAGGATGCATTGGACTACATCGGCGAAGAAGTCAAGGTTCAGGACTATTACTACAAGGAACAGACGACTAAACTGTCGACAGAAGAAGTAAAAGACGATAAATAATTTTCGGCTTTTCAACTGATTCTCCGGTTCTCCGCAAATTGCGGAGGGCCGGTTCGGCGGAATTGGAGGATTTTTCAGTTCCGCCGAACCGGTCAGTGATAAAATTTTACGAAAGATTTTTCAATATATGCGTTTCCGTCCTTGCATAGATTTGCACAACAATAAAGTTAAACAGATCGTCGGCGGCTCCCTGCGGGATGATGGAGCTGGTTTGCGTACTAATTTTGAAAGTCAGTACGATTCAGCTTATTACGCAAAAATGTATCAAAAAGATGGTTTGACCGGGGGGCATGTGATCATGCTGGGGCCCGGCAACGAAGAAGCCGCATTGCTGGCGTTGTCAAGTTACCCCAAAGGGTTGCAGCTTGGCGGCGGTATCAATCCCGGCAACGCCCGGAAATATCTGGATGCGGGAGCAGCACAAGTGATCGTAACCAGCTATCTTATCGAAGATGGAGAAGTATCCATGCGGCGGCTGGATGCACTTATGAAGGTGGTCAAGCCTGAAGAATTGGTTATAGATTTAAGCTGCCGGAAAACTGCCGGAGGTAAATATCTGGTGGTATTCGACAGGTGGCAGAAGTTCACCACTCTGGAAGTCAATGCCGCAACTTTGCAGAAGTTGAGTCAGTATTGCTGCGAATTTCTTATTCACGCTGTGGATATGGAAGGCAAGATGTCCGGCGTGGATGGCAATATAGTCAAGCTGCTGGCAGATATATCGCCGAATCCGTGCGTATATGCTGGCGGCATAAGCTCTTATGACGATATTGAACTCATCCGCCATGAAGGCTCCGGTAAGATAGATTACACCGTAGGCAGTGCGTTGGATATTTTCGGCGGCCATTTGAGCTACAACCAGATCGTTGCCTTACCCAATTAAAATAATCGGGAGCAGACGCTATGTTCAACCACTGGGCGATCGAACTTGATTTTATTCATGCCGCTGTGATCGTTCTGGTGCAGTGCAGCGTGCTTTTGCATATATTGATCACCAAACACGAAAATCCTCCGCAGGCGGCGTTCTGGCTGATACTGGTGGCATTGCTGCCGGGGGCAGGGCTGCTTTGCTATATATTTTTTGGCATTACCCACTTGGAGCATGTGCATAATGTTATATTAAAGATTCGCTCCCAACTGAATCTTCAAGCCAATGATACCACACAAAGTTTGGCAGAAAATCAGCGTGCTTTGCAGGGATTTCTGCTTAAAGGCGAAGAATCTTTACAAAAAAATTCCCTGATGCTGGATCGGCTTTTTCCGGAAAATCCGGCATTGAAAGGTAATTCGTTAGAAATGCTGCAGGATGGTACAGCGGTTTATCCCCGTATGCTGGACGATATAAAACATGCTCAAAAGTGCATCCGGCTGCAATCGTATATACTTAACAGCGACGAAGTGGGCAAAGCCTTTATCGGGGCGTTGGCTGAACGGGCGGCAGCGGGGGTGGATGTAAAGGTGTTGTTCGACAGTCTGGGGAGCTTCAAGAGTTATTTTTCTTTGTATTTCCGGCGGGAGCTTCGCAAAGAGAGCCGCAACTTTCATATCAAGGCGTTTTCGCCGGTGAATCTGCTTGCTCCGTGGAAATTTCAGCTGCGTAATCACCGGAAGCTGCTGGTGGTCGATGGCAAAATTGCCTATGTGGGCGGCGTAAATATTTCTGCTGAAAACGAGCGGCTCAAGCGTGTGCCGCCTTCACGCTATATACACGATCTGCACTGCCGCATAACCGGCCCGGCGGTTGCTCAACTTACTATGAGTTTTCTGACCGATTACCTTTATACCGCCCGCCATGACCGCAAACAGTCAACCGCGGTTCCGGGGGATTGCACATTGCCGCTGAAAACCGGCGAGGCGATCGTAAGAGTTATTCCCGGCGGCCCCGGCAATGTCCGGGAAGGCACCCGCAAACTCTTTTTTGCGGCAGCGGCACTGGCTCAAAAAGAGTTGTGGATCTTAACGCCATACTTTGTACCGGGCAGGGATTATGTGGAGGCTTTGTGTATGGCAGCAGCCAGAGGCGTGGATGTGCGGATCGTGGTTCCGGCAAAAAACAACCACTTTTATGTGGATTGTGCGGCACAGAATTTTTACCGGAAACTTCACGATGCCGGTGTTACCATCTATGAAAAGCTGGGGTATTTTTCGCACACCAAAGCCTTGCTGGTGGATGGCGAATGGGGTTTTATGGGCTCCAGCAACTGCGACAGCCGCAGCTTTTATCTGAACTTTGAGTTGGATATAGTTTTTGAAAAATCCAACTTTGTTACCGATATGCAAAGACAGTTCAACGAAGAATTCGCCGGAGCCCGCAAACTGACCGGCTACCGCCTGCAGCATGTACCCAAACTCCGCAAACTGATAAACAGCATAGCCGCCCTGTTTACCCCCGTATTGTAAAGGCTCCCATGTCACCCTTTTTCAAAACTTGCTTCGATACCAGATATGTTTATCAACCTATGTTGGGAACAGAGGTTTATTTTATAATGAAATTCAATACTTGCTTTGCAATATGGTCAGGCAGGGTAAAAATGACCAATGTGCCTGTACCGAAGAAAAAAGGGCATTGCAATCTTCAGTAAGATTTTGCAACGCCCTTGGTTTTCAATGTGAAAAATTATTCTACATTGTTGGTCAAAACTACGCTTTTGCCGTCAGCAAGGTTGCGGACAACGGTTTTGACTTTGCCCGCCGCCATGTTGACTGCGGCAATGTCGTCGATGACCAGTTTGCCGTTGGCATCGGTGGTGTAAAAGTCGCTCTTGGGCAGACGGCTGCCCTTGGCATCGGTCATGGTGATCTCCAGCGGGATATACGCCTTGACCGGGTTGTTGTTTTTATCAGTTACTTGCACCGTTAAAGTATATTTTTCGCCCCGCTTTGCCATGGTCTGAACCACCTTGGTCTGGGCAATGGCTTTATCCAGCAAAAGCACCAAAGCTCCGTCGGCGGGGGCAATATCCACGCTGTAAGTAACATTTTTGCCGCTGCGTTTCAGAGCTATTGCCTTATGCTTGACCAAATCGTAAGCAGCTTGAGCATTGCTCTTTACTGTAACCGTTCCGGAGTTGGGCAAGCCTTTTTCCATAAGCCGCTTCCACTGCCCGAGATAGTTGCCGAAGGTACGCTTGTCGTTGATGGCAAAGACATAATCGGCTCCGGGAATACCCCGGCGGTAAAGCACGATATCCTGATTGCTGGCACTCATGGGCGAAGTGTAGACCTCTTTGAGCTGGGCGGCGATCTCTTTGCCCAGAGCCTGCAACGCCTTTTTGCTCCCTGCCGGGTCGGCGGAACGGCGGGCAACAGATTTGATCCGCAAGTCCACCATCAAGGCGGGGGTGGTGTATTCGTCGCCCACTAAAATCACGCCTTTTTTCTGCAGCTGCTGCAATTTGGCAAGCACATCTTTGGTAAGAACTTCCGCACCGGGGATAAAAAGCACTTTGGGCAGAACCTTGACCCGGTCTTTGGTAAAGTGTTCTTCATAATAGATTTTAGGCTGCAAATGAGCCCACTGCAACGCCAGATGCAAGTCGGCAGCCCACTTGTTGCTCCAGCCCTGGGCAAACAAGCCGGGGGAGTACAAACTGGCGGTGTAGCTCTCCAGAATAGCGATTTCGGGAGTGTATTCGGGGATAGTTTTCAAAACCGGCCCCAGCGGTTTCACAAGATAGTTCATCACTTTTTTAAATTCCGCTTTGGTTTGGCTGTTGGTGTAGCGGTAAGAGTGATTTTCGGGAGCAAACAGCGAGCCGCTGCCGTGGTACATGATTGCATCCAACCGGCGGGAGAGCTTGCTCCACAACGCCACGCGGAAAATATCCGGCGGAATGGTCACAAATCTGGCTTTGCCTTCTCTGGAAAGCCATTCCGGGGGATCATCCACCTTGACATTCATGGGGGCAACCTGACTGCGGTAGCAGATGATCTGGGTCATACTGGAAATTTTCTGACCGGGGTTGCCATCCGCCATGGCAGCGACTTCGTCGGTAGCTTGAGCGATCTTGATGGGGTCGGGATAAGCGTAAGTCCACTGACCCAGCATATCCACATTGCCGCCGGAACCCCACAGCGGCGGAACCCGCACTGCCGGATCGTAAAAGGTGTTGAAATCTTTGCGTTTGATATTTTTGTGCAAAGTATCGTGCAAAAGCGTGTGCATGGGGTTCCAACCATCGCCTTCACGCCAGAACCAGCGGTAAAAGACCAGTTCCGGGTCATTTCCGTCGACGATCCTGTCCCACGGAAAGTTTGGGGTGCTTTTGTGGGAAACGGGGTATTTGCCGGTAACTTTTTTGGGTATGTCGTACCCGGCATACTTTTTGAAATTTGCCGGTTCGGTGCCGCCGAAAGAGGGGTTGGAGCTGTCCCGGACTTCGCTGTTGAGCAAAACAAATTTCCATCCGGGGTGATCGCCGATGACTTTAGCTATGCTTTCAGCCGCGGCGGCAAAGTCAGCACGGGCTCCCGGATTGGAGGCTTCCAAATTAGCACGACCATAGGGTTTGCCCTGCCGGTTGGTACGCAAATAGCGTTTGGGCAGAAGGAAACGGTATTTGGTAACGACCGAACTGTAAGCATACAAGCCCAGCCGCATGTGCCGGTCAAGCCGGTTGATCAGATCCGGCCGCATGGCGTTGCTTGCCAAACCACGGATGGGGAAAATGCCCACGCTCTGATGGGTAAAACCCACATCTTTGACCCAAAGCGGATTCTGCCCGCCCCACAGGATGACCGGCAGAGCATTGCCGGGAGAAGGTACAACAGTTACAGTAAAAGACCCGGCAGCGATCTCTTTGCCCGCATTGTCGCGGACGGTAAAAGTTGCCGGGTAGTCTTTTTCCAGCAAATATTTATTCAGCTCGAAACTTACATCGACCGAGCTTTTTGCCGGAATCAGATCAACTTTTTTTTTTGCCGGAGCCAATCCGGCTATATTCATTTCAACAGTTACATCCTTGAGTGCGGTCAACGATGCGTTCTGCACCTTTGCCACTGCCACCGGAGTTTCTCCCCGTTCAAAGACCTTACGGTGCATGGCACTGGGCACTACGGAAACCGGCGTGAATTCGGCTTCTTTGATCACGATTTTTTTGATGCTGCCGCCAAAGGGGTAGTAGTTGGAGCCATGCCGGTCGCCAATGGTAGTGGGCAGATTAGCCGGAGCCAGACTGCCGGCCGGTACGACGCACTCACCAATGTTTTCGCCATCGAGAGTAAAGACCACCTTGCCCGTGGCAGTAAAGAGCATTTTCAGGTTGTAGAATTTATCAAGTTCCAGCGTCAGATCCCGGCTGTAAACTTCCACACTGTTTTTGCCGAAACCGAAAGCTGCGGCAGCACGGTATTTATTGCCGCCCCGGGGCTGGAGATTGACCATAAAACCGGAGTGACGGGGCATATCTTTAGCTCCATTGCCGGGACGGGCAACATATTTGTTGTCAATGATCATAGAGGGATTACTTCTGTAACGCTTGAACTTGCTGCTCAAGGCAAATTCAGTTTCCAGCTCAAAAGCTCTGGCGGGCGTGTTGGCGGCCTCGATTTCTTTGGTGGTAATACCGCCGGGAGCGGCGAAGTTTTCGGTCATAACAGTTACAGCACCGTCAGCGACTTTGGTACTTTTGCCCCGGACAAACATGTTTTCATAGGTAGCCGGATCGCTGAAATCCCAGTTTGCCAGCACGGTTCCGGGTTTGACCGAGCGGTCTTTAAGGTCGCCGATGGCAACTCTGTGCAAAGTGCCATTCATGGGCTGGAAACTGGAACCGATGCGGTTGCCGAAAGCAGTGAGCAGTCCGGAAGGGGCAATGTTTCCGGCAGGCACGACTGTTTTGCTGATAAGTTTGCCATCCAGATAGTATGCAACCTGTCCGGCGGCATTGAAATCGAATTCAAAGTGATGCTTTTTGCCGACTTTTATCGGCATGACATTGCTGTAAACTTCCACACTCTTTTCGCCGAAACCGAAGGCTGTATAAGCCCGATAGCCATTGCCGTATGCCCGTAAAACCACCGAAAAACCTTTGTGATACTTCTGCTGTTTGGCACTGGGCATGGTTATATATTTATTGTCAAAAACATAGCGGTAGAACTGCCCCTTCGGAGCGGCATCCAAAGTAAAATCCGCTTCAAAGGTAAATGCACCTTCGGGGGAGAATTCTTTGAGGATCTTTTTGCTGGTTACCGCCTGATTTGTACCTTTGCCCGCCGTGGTCAAGCCCTTTTCAGAGAGAACAGCCTTGCCCCGCAACTGCAGCGGCAGATTTTTTGTAAGAACATCTTTTTGTGTAAAATCCACTTCAACTTCAGCTGCATTTGCCAAAATACCGCCAAGAAGCAGAAGCACAAACAATGCTGTTGAAAAAAGTTT
The DNA here is from genome assembly GCA_045533055.1 of Victivallaceae bacterium. Classification (GTDB taxonomy): domain Bacteria; phylum Verrucomicrobiota; class Lentisphaeria; order Victivallales; family Victivallaceae; genus SIG78. The sequence goes on from JAZSHD010000149.1 coordinate 19,277, forward strand.
TTTCATCTCGTTGCTTTCCTTATATGTGATTATTTAAGAATTTCTATTTTGATCGGGTGAGTGATACCGCCGGCGTTGGCTACATCGCCAATACGCACTGCCAGCACGTTTTCTTTGCCCCAGACCACCTCTTTGGTGCAATCTACGGCAAAAGGCTTGCCCACACCGGCTTGCCCCTTATCGTGGCAGCCGAGATATTTACCGTTGAGCCACACCCAGGCGGATTCGTCCACGCCGCCGAAGCTGATTTCGACTGCGGTATGATCCATCTTTTTGGGCATAGTGAATTTTATGCGGTACCAGGCAATGCCGTCAAAATCGTCCACGCCCTGAAATTCCCAGTAGCCCATATCCATTTTACGCCACTTTTTATCGTTGAAACGCACATTGAAGTACCCTCTGCGGTGGCCATCCTGACGGGGGTCAGTGGCAAACTTCCAGCCTTTAGTGGGCAGATTCAATGTTTTGACCACCACAACTTCGTGGTCCCAGGTGTGGTCGTTGCGGATAAGTTTGATTTCCCGCTGGAAGGGCCATGAGGCTTTGACCGCTATGTGCCGTATATCGGGAGTTTTGGCGTTGGCGGCAACTTTTTCCAGCAAAGGCTGAACCTTTTCCGGAGATTGTTTTGCCAAACCAGCCAGAGCTTCGGCGGCGGTATACTGCACAGATGCATCGTTGTCATCAATAGCTTTGGCGAGCTGATCTATGGCTTTTACTCCATCGGCTTTGACCAGCAAATAAAGAGCGTAGCGGCGGATCTCCGGATCATTGTCACCCAGATATTGCCGGAAACTTTCCGGATTTTTTTCGATGGCAGCACGGAACGCCTGCCGTTTTTTGATTTCGCTGTTTGCCAGCAGCGTTGCTGCACAGATCATAAGCAGCAAAGCAGTTGTCAAAAGTTTTAATTTCATCAGTTTTCTCCCAAATTTATAATATAGTTTATTGTTTGCATACAAATAAGTTGCTGTTGTTGGACAGCAACTTACATATTATAACATCAAATTACCCGATTTGCAATTTTTCTTCGGTAATCAAGTGCCTGAAAATCTGCCTTTTACTGGTCGACCGCCACCGGGGCAAATCCTTTGATGGCCGGGTGGCCGTAAAACGCTTTACTGGTTCCCGGTCTGTTTACATACCCGGCAGACCCCATACTTTTGCCATTGAGCAAGGTATCCACCGTCAGTGATTCCGCATGACCATCCAAAAAGAGCATGTTGCATATACCGCCTGTCGGCGTGGGCGATGTGTCAGCTTGCTTGCGGGGATCTCCGGCTCCATGGCGGAAACTTAACATGGCAGTATAGGAAAAGCTGAATCCGGCAGGATGGGCGTTATCGCCAACAGCGTGTACTGCCGAGGGGTCTTCGAACTGGTGGGTTTTAAAAAGATACCCACGCCCCAGCGAACCATTTTTACTCATACCGATATTGCCCATAACATAGACATTGGAGGCATAGTGCGAGTAACTGAATTCGTTATAGTCATTTGTATAACTGCCGGGAGTTCTGGCTTCTCCCGGGCAAAGCAGTACCGAATTTGGGCCGCCCTTTTTATTGTAGAAACTTATGCCGTAGGGGGCACCATTTGCCGGAGCAAGTATGCCGTACCATTTTATATCAGTATTAGCTTTTCCGCCGCGGCCGGGGCAGACCCAGTCTTCGTGTTCAGCGGAGTACATAGCCATAGCTATACCGATCTGTTTAAGGTTGGCAATACAGCCGGAACTTTTAGCAGAACTGCGGGCAGCGGATAAAGCGGGCAAAAGCATCGCCGCCAGGATGGCGATAATGGCAATGACTACCAGAAGTTCTATTAAGGTGAAGCAGTACTGCTTCACCTGTCCATGGACAGGTGAAGACCCATCTTTGTTGCCATCAGCATGATCACAGCAAAGATGTGATCTTTTTACCAGAAGTTCGATCAGGGTAAAGCGGGAAAACTTCGCATAATATACATTACCTGAATCCCAAGAGCCTGAAACTTTGCTTTTCTCCATAAATTCCACCTGTCTGTTATATGTTGCTTTTTGTTGGTTATAATAAACTTACAATTAAACTTCAACTGAACATGATAGATATTATGCGACGCGAAAATGGTATAATAGCCACATAACTATTCAAGTATACATCAAAAAAACTATTTTGTCAAGTTCTTTAATGATATATTTGTAAAATATTACAGCATAATTGACTGTTCGTATTGCAAATGGTGGTTTTTGGGATAAAAAAGGGATAGTTTTAACGATTTTTATTATGTATAACAATAAAAAAACACCCCGAAGTCTGTTATACTTTGAGGTGCAGGATTTTTAAGATTTTCCGGAATTTTTATTCCTGAACTTTGCGTTTCATTATCTTGTGGTGCAAAAACAAATATCCGGCAGTCAATATCACCAACGCTATGATCACATATATATAATTATCGTGAATCGTGGCTTTGCCCTTGTTGATCATTTCAAGGTAGGTCATGTTACCTGCCAGCGTGGCAAAGTACCACCCCAGCAGTGCCAGCACCGTTGTCCAGATGCCCGCACCAAGTGCCGTGAAAAAACTGAACCGCTTGAACTCCATTTTCGACAATCCCGCCGGAATACTGATGAGCTGGCGGATCGCCGGGAGCAAGCGGCAGACAAAGGTCGCCAGCTCGCCATATTCCCGGAAAACTTCTTCGGCACGATCCAGTGCCGCTTCTTTCAGGAAAAAGTATTTGCCGTAGCGATGCAGAAAGGGCCGCCCCAGCCAGATGGCAAGGTAGTAATTTATATACGCTCCTGCCATGGAACCTGCCAGACCGCAAACTATTGCCAGTATCAAGTCCACAACCGGTATACCGGTAGTAAGACCCGCCCGGCAGGCAAGAAATCCCGCCGGGATCATCACCACTTCGCTGGGGAAGGGGATAAATGAGCTTTCAATGGTCATAAAGACAAAGATCAGCACCAATCCCCACACCGGGGCACAGGCAGTCAAACTGTCAAGCGATGCGGCAACAGCTTCGGTCATTGTATTTTATTCCTGAAATTACTTGTTTTTCATTTCCCGGACGGCTTCCACCACCGCTTTTGCCTGATACTCAAGCTGTTCCTGTGTCAGCGGATACAAGGGCAAATGGGTGTAGCTCTTGTAGAACATCTTTTCCGTGACCGGACAGGTTGCGGCAATGGCTTCTTCGTCGTAGCCCAATTCCTTCATGATGCGGAAGCGGTACATGGGGCCGAAGTGGGTGATGTTGGTCAAACCCTTATCCTTGAGCCGCTGGCTCAATTCCTGAATATCGCCGTTGCAGACCTCGGGATCGATACGCAGCAAGTAAAGGTGGTGAGTACCGTAAGTATCTGCTGTATCAGCTTTTTCCACCAGAATACCGGGTTCTTCGCTCAACACGGCGTTCATATATTCAGCTGCTTTTCTACGCTGGGCAATGATGGCATCAAGCCGCTGCATCTGCAAAAGCAGACCCACGGCGTTGAGTTCGCAGGCAGAGTGGTTGCCAGCTACTGCAATATCGCCATTGAGGGTTTCCAAAGGCGAAATATCATACAGCCAGTCTTTGATCTTGCGGGTAAAGTCCAAACCCAGGAAGCGGGCACCGGCAAGCTGGCTGCCAGCCTTGTCGTGCTTGGTCAGCAGCAGACCGCCTTCGCCGAAACTGGTGATGTTTTTGACTTCATGGAGCGAAAATCCGCCGAAATCCCCGATAGCACCCAAACGCTGACCTTTATACATACCGCCCATACCGTGAGCAGCATCTTCCATAACATAAATGCCGTGCTTTTTGGCAAGTTCCATCAAAGGTTCCATATCCACCGGATAACCGCCCAGATGCACCGGCACGATCATCTTGGTTTTGGGCGTGATCTTGCGGGCAACATCAGCGGGGTCGAGGTTGATGGTTTCAGGATCAACATCGGCGAAGACGATTTTTGCCCCGATGCTCAAAGGATAAGCCATGGTGGCAATAAAGGTTACGGCAGGCATGATGACTTCGTCACCGGCTTTCAAACCCACCATCTTGTAAGCTATTTCCATACCGGCTGTCCAGTTGGTCAGCAAACAGGCGTAGGGGCTCTTGAAATATTCTTTGCAAAGCTCTTCGGCTTCGGCAACCTTTTTGCCCAGAGTAAGTTTAGTTGCAACATTGGCATTGGCTCCCAAATCCTGCAAAGCGGCAGCAACAGTGTTGACTTTTTCCTGCCAAACGGCTTCATTTTCGCCGGGAGGCAACAGAAATTTGACCACTTCCAGCACGTCATTGGCACGGTAGAACTCGCCAACTGCATGCCACGGAACTTTGGCTTCGCCAACTGCATAACGGAAATCGCCGCCACTCTTCTTCTTTTCCATAACCTCTTACTCCTTATAAAATATGGTTTGATGGATATACTATGATTTTATTGATTTGATTTACTTGAGCATGCCGCAGGCACGCATGGTGTTTGCCAGTTTTTCCCGGCTGGCAGCAGAAAGTTCGCACAGCGGCAGCCGGTATTCTTCCCGGATCAGACCCGCCATCGCCATTGCCGCCTTGATGGGAATGGGGTTGGTTTCGATGAACTGATCGCGGAAGAAGGCGTAATATTTGGCGTGGAGCTTTTGAGCTGTGGCAAGGTCGCCTTTGAGGAACGCTGCAACCATCTGGCTCATTTCTGCGGGGATGATGTTGCTGGCTACTGAAATGATACCGGTAGCACCCACGCTCATCATGGGCAGAGTCAGCGAGTCATCGCCGCTCAAAACAGTTATATCGTCGCCGCAAAGGTCTTTGATGGAAGAAACCCGGTCAACACTTCCGGCGGCTTCCTTGATCGCCACAACATTGGCATTTTTGGCAAGGCGGGCAACGGTGCTTTCGGCGATAGCCACCCCGGAACGGCCCGGCACATTGTAAAGAAACACCGGCAAGCCGCCCTTGTCGGCAACTTCCGAAAAGTGGCGGTACAAGCCTTCCTGAGTGGGCTTGTTGTAGTAAGGAGTGACCTGCAAAGTACCGTCGGCACCGTCAGCGGCGGCGGCCTGGGTCATTTCGATAGCTTCCCGGGTGCAGTTCGCTCCGGTACCGGCAATGATCTGGCAACGCTTGTTGGCAGTTTCGATGACCGTTTCGATGACCTTGGCGTGTTCTTCATAAGTCAGCGTGGGGGATTCGCCGGTGGTGCCCACCGGAACGATACCGGCAACGCCGCCGGCGATCTGCATTTCTACAAGTTTACGCAAGGTGTCGTAATCGACTTCGCCGTTGCACATGGGGGTAACTAATGCGGTATAAACGCCTTGAATGTTCATAATATTATCTCCTGTAAATATTTACTTTATTTTATTGCAATGCTTTGATAAGTTCCAAAGTCCGTTCCAGCTTGCCTTCCAGCTCTACAAGATGTTCTCTGGCGGCGGCAACCACTGCTTCGGGGGCTTTGGCAACGAACTTTTCGTTGGAAAGTTTGGCTTTGGAGCCTTTGATCCAGCCTTCCAGTTCGGCTTTCTGCTTATCAAGTTTTTTCAACTCTTCGGCAATGTCGATCAGACCTGCCAGCGGCAGATAGATCGTTCCTGCCGCTGCCAGCTGCGACGGAGCGGCTCCGTTCGCATTGCTGTCAAACTCTGCCATGGCGACCTCCAGTTCGCCGGCGTTCAAAAGACTCTTGAGCGAGGCTTTTTCGTTGTTCAAAAATTCTTCGCAAGCTGCGTCGGCAGCCTTGATGTAGAAGTTGACCTTCTTGCCGTCGGGCAGCTGATAGTTGCTGCGTAAAGCCCGCCCGGCACGCACCAGCTCAAACTTGGCATCCACCATGCTGGCGGTGTCGGCAAAGGCGGCAGCTTGTTCGGCGGTCAACGCAAATTCCGGATAGCTTTCAAACATGATGCTCTTGCCTTCGGCAACAAAGCCCATCTGATGAGCCAATTCTTCGGTAATGAAGGGCATGAAGGGGTGCATTACGCACAAAATCTTGTAAAGGGCGTAATCCAGCACCGCCAGAGCGTGTTTCTTGGCAGCATCGCCGGCGTAGAGCTGAACCTTTTCCGCTTCGATGAACCAGTCGCAGAAGTTGCTCCACACCAATTCATATATATCATGGGCTGCGGTATGGAAACGGTAGCCTTTGAGGTCGCTGTCCACACTACGCAAAACTGCATCGAGCTTGTGGAGCATCCACTTTTCGTCGCTGGTGAGCTGGGCAATATCGTCGGCACTCAAAACCTTGAAATCGGGTGTCACATCGCCCTGCAACCGGCGGAAACGGCAGGCGTTCCAGAGCTTATTGGCAAAGTTACGGCCGATTTCGCACTTTTCGTTGCTGTATTTTATATCCATACCCACCGGGGCAATGTAGATTATGGAGAAACGCAATGCGTCCGCACCGTATTTGGCGATAACATCCAGCGGGTCGGGGCTGTTGCCCAGACTCTTGGAGAGTTTTCTGCCCAGATCATCCCGGATAATACTGGTAAAGTAGACATTCTTGAAAGGTATCTTGCCGGTAAATTCGCAACCTGCCATGATCATACGGGCAACCCAGAAGAAGATGATATCCGGCCCGGTGACCAGATCATTGGTGGAGTAGAACTTTTCCAGCTCCGGAGTTTTTTCCGGCCAGCCCATGACCGAGAAGGGCCACAGCCAGCTGCTGAACCAGGTATCCAGCACATCTTCTTCCTGACGCCACACGCCGCCATCCTGCGGTGCGGCTTCGCCAACATACATTTCGCCGGTGGCATCGTTGTACCATGCCGGGATGCGGTGACCCCACCAGATCTGGCGGCTTAAGCACCAATCCTGAATATTTTCCATCCAGTGGAAATAGGTCTTTGCCCAGCGTTCCGGGTAGAACTTGATCTCGCCGGAGCGAACCGCTTCGATAGCGGGCTTGGCAAGTTCGCCCATCTTGCAGAACCACTGGCTGCTGACAAAAGTTTCGATAGGTACATCGCCCCGTTCCGAGTAACCGACTGCGTGAGTGATATCTTCAATACGCACCAGCAAACCGGCTTCTTCCATCATTTTTACGCATTTCTCCCGGGCGGCAAAACGGTCAAGGCCTTCAAACTCTTTACCGGCGGCAGCGTTCATGCTGGCGTCTTTGTTCATGACCATGATCATTTCCAGATCATGCCGTTTGCCAACTTCAAAATCGTTGGGGTCATGAGCGGGGGTGATCTTTACGCAGCCCGAACCTTTGGTGGGGTCGGCGTGTTCATCGGCAACAATGGGTATCTCCCGGTCGGTCAAGGGCAGTTTGACCATCTTGCCGATCAAATTCTTGTAGCGTTCATCCCCGGGATTGACTGCCACAGCCGTATCGCCGAACATGGTTTCCGGGCGGGTGGTGGCGATTTCCAGAAAGCCGCTGCCGTCAGCCAGCGGGTATTTGAAGTAGTAGAACTTGCCCGGCACATCCTTGTAGATCACTTCTTCGTCGGAAAGAGCAGTCTGGGCTTTGGGGCACCAGTTGATCATTCGCACGCCCCGGTAGATGTAGCCTTTGTTGTAAAGGGCAATAAAGACTTTCTGCACTGCATCGGAAAGGCCCTGATCCATGGTAAAGCGTTCCCGCTCCCAGTCGCAGGAGCTGCCCAGTTTACGCAGCTGGCGGATAATGGTGCCGCCGTACTGTTTACGCCATTCCCGCACCCGGCGGATGAATTCATCACGCCCCAGTTCGTCGCGGTTGGTATTTTCGTTCTGCCGCAGATATTTATCCACCCGTGCTTCGGTGGCAAGGCCGGCGTGGTCGGTGCCGGGGAACCAGCACACTTCGTAACCCCGCATCCGGTGGCTGCGGACAAGAATATCCTGCAAAGTGTTGTTCAAAACATGCCCCAGAGTAAGGATGCCCGTGATGTTCGGCGGCGGTATCACCACCGAATAAGCGGGTTTTTCCGACTTCGGATCGGCATGGAAAAGCCCGTTGCTTTCCCAGAAATCATACCAGAAACTTTCGATATTTGCTGATTCGTATGCCTTGGGCATATCAGGAGTCTGACTCATTTGAATTTCCACCTTCTATTTGAGTTGAGAATTTCTATAAAAATATACGATAATAATATAGCACTCAAACGCCACTTTTAAAAGTCCGGAACGCTCTTTTTTACGCTTTTTAAATAAAATTATCAAAACCTTGCTTTTTTGCCTTGCAAGTAGCAACTTTTGAGTTATCTTATAGTGATGATTTGTGAGGAGGTTTTTTTTATGAAAATACAACAGGATTTATTGCAGCGTATCCAATCTGCCGGGCAGGAGCATTTGCTCAAGTTTTTTGAAGATTTGCCGGAAGATAAGCAGACTGCTTACCTTGCCGAGCTTAACGGTCAGGATTGGGAGCTTTTGCCGGAACTTATCAGGGAATATGTTTTGCAGAAACCCGTGATCGCTCTGCCGGAAAATCTGGAACCGGCACCCTATTTCCCGCTGGTGCCCCGCAATGGATCTGAAGCTGATTATTACGCTCAAGCCGACACTGCCGGAGCTGAAGCGATCTCTTCCGGGAAAGTTGCTGCCATTACCGTTGCCGGAGGGCAGGGCAGCCGGTTGGGGTTCGATGGACCCAAAGGCACTTACCCAATCGCTCCAGTCAGCGGCAAAACGCTCTTTCAATACTTTGCCGAATCGCTTTTGAGTGCTTCCCGCAAGTATAATGTATCTTTGCACTGGTACATCATGACCAGCGTTATCAACGATAAAGCCACCCGGGACTTTTTTGCCGGAAATGATTACTTTGGCTTGCCTGCCGACCGGGTACACTTTTTCACTCAAGGTTTTATGCCTGCCATTGGTTACGACGGCAAACTTCTGATGGCAGACTCCGGCTCGCTGGCACTTTCGCCCGACGGTCACGGCGGCACGCTGCTGGCTTTGCGGAAATCCGGTATGCTGGACGATATGAAAAAGAGAGGCGTGGAATATTTGAGCTATTTTCAGGTGGATAACCCGCTGGTTCCCGTGGTGGATAAACGCTTTATCGGCTTGCATATACTCGAAAAGAGCGAAATGTCTGCCATTACCCTTGCCAAGACCAACGCTCACGAAAAGGTGGGCAATTTCTGCGTGGCAAATGGTAAACTCCATGTCATTGAGTACAGCGATCTGCCGGAAGCTCTTGCTTTGGCCACCGATGAAAACGGCAAACTCAAATTTATTGCCGGCAGCCCCGCCATCCATGTTATCAGCCGAGCCTTTGTGGAGCGTTTGACCTCCGGCGGCAGATTGGATTTGGATTGGCACCGTGCCGATAAAAAAATCAAATGTATCGACAGCAATGGCAATACTGTGGAGCCGGATTCTCCCAACGGGGTCAAGCTGGAATCCTTTATTTTCGACGCCCTCAAACTTGCCGGTAAGACCATGATTTTTGAAGCCGACCGCAAGGAGGAGTTTGCCCCCACCAAAAACGCCACCGGTGTTGACTCTGTGGAAAGCTGCCGCTTGATGATGATCGACCGGGACGCCCGCCGTCTGGAACGCTGCGGCGTAACTGTTCCCCGCAACGCCGACGGCAGTGTAAACGCCAAAATCGAATTTTCGCCCCTGGCGGTCTGGGACGATGAAGATTGTATGAATTACATTAAAGATCATGATCTTAAAGAGATCAAAGCCGGTGCCGAACTTTATCTGGAGTAACATGTTTAAGTTGATAAATCTCTCCGGGGATGAGTTGCGTTTGGATGAAAAAGGCGTTTCCGAAATGGTGACAAAAGCCTGTATCAGAGCCGGTGTTTATGTGGAAGGTGTGGCAGTTCGCCGCGATGCGGTTACTTTGATATGCACTGATAATGTTGATGGAAAAATCCGTAATTACCGGTTTACCCCGTTGGGCAAAGATGTGGGCAATGAAGGAATTTTTTCGGAATTGCGTACCCGTTACGACCATAATTTCCGAACCGTCGGAGCTTTTGCTCTGGATGATGGGTATTGGACTTTAACTGAAAAAATTTCAACCGAATGATTCAAGAGGAAAATAATGCTTCAGCAGCAGGAAATAGTTGAATTGGTAAATGACATAAATCAGCGGCAGGACAGTAAAAGTTATTCTTACGCACTGGCGGCAGGTTTTTTTGCGTTGCTGATAATGATGTTCGGTTTGACCATGCTTTACAGTACATCCTTTGCCACCGTTGGTGAAAAGTTTTTTCACGCCCAGCTCAAATGGGCGGTGATTTCGCTTTTTGCCATGGGGGCAGTCATCTTTTTAGGCTATAAACGCATAGGTTCATGGAGCTTGTGGCTGATGGGCGTGCTGGCGATACTGCTGGTCTGGGCGTCATTTTTTTCTCCGGAGATCAAAGGTGCCAACCGCTGGATCGTCATTCCCGGCGTAAGTATGCGGTTCCAGCCGTCGGAGATGGCTAAAGTGGTGCTTTCGCTCTTCGGGGCCAAAGTGGTTTCCGACAATCTGCGTAATGTCTGCTCATGGAAAAATCTCTTTACCCAAATGTGGCTGCCAATGGGGTTGATATGCATTATTCTGGGGTTGGTCATTTGCGGTAAAGACTTGGGTACCACTCTGTTGCTGTCAACAGCAATGTTTGCCATGTTCTTTGCCGCCGGTTTGCAAAAACGCTTTTTATGGCTGATTCCGCTGGTTATAGCAGGAATTGCTTTGTATTTGATTTTTCTTGACCCGGAACGCCTCTCCCGGTCGGTATCATTCTGGAATCCCGGAGATAAAAATTTGCGTGCCGACGACGGCTATCAGTTGTGGAATTCGTGGCTCGCCCTCGGTTCCGGCAGCTGGACAGGTATCGGTTTTATGGAAAGCCGCATGAAACACAGCTATCTGCCCGAAGCTCACACCGACTTTATTTTAGCTGTGGTCGGCGAAGAATTGGGATACATAGGTTTGATTTTCGTGATTCTTACTTACATTATTTTCGGCTATTTCGGCATGAAAATCGCCCTCAACAGCCGTTCCCGTTTCGGTATGCTTTTAGCTCAAACCATCACCCTCATCATAGTTTTACAGGCGGCAATCAACATCGGCGTAGTTTCCGGCGGCTTGCCAACTAAAGGTATTTCTGCACCGCTGATAAGTTACGGCGGCAGCAACCTCTTGATGAATATGGTAATGGTAGGTTTATTAGTAAGTGTAGGCTTGGAGAACGTCCCGGGGCTTACGGATAATTGGCCCTTAAGAAAACGCAAGTGATCTTGCGGGAAATCTCGAGCCTTGCTTGTCGCGGCGTAGTGAAACGAAGCCGGACTGCGATGCTCGCCCGGCTTGTTTCATCCGACTTGTCCGACCTGTCCGACCTGTCCGACTTGTCCGACTTTATCCGGTTACTTTTTCTTCCGCAGATTCCGGTGGTAGTTGTATATCCCCAGTGCTATGGATTGGGCTAATTTTTCCTGATATGCTGCCGAACCGAGGTTTTTCTCCTCGTTGCGGTTGGAAATAAATCCGCACTCCACCAGAATCGAAGGGCAGCGGGTTTCCCGCAATACCACAAATCTTGCCCGCTTTACTCCGCGGTCGATGGCACGGATGTTTCTTACCAGCATATTCTGCACATTCCATGCCAACGACATGGAGTTGTTTACTGCATCATTGCCCGGATATTTATTGTATTGAACCTGATTGCTGCCGCTGGAGGGTGCCCCGGGAGCAGTCAACGCAAAGGTTTCTATCCCACTGACCGAGCGGTTTTTGGCGGCGTTCATGTGGATGGAAATAAACAGATCCGCCTTTATATAGTTTGCCGCTCTTGCCCGGTCGGAAAGCTCAAGTTTGCGGTCGTTGACACGGGTCATCAATACCCGGTAGCCCATCTTGCTTAAAATGCGGTGCAATCTTTTTGCCACTTGCAGCGTCAGAGCTTTTTCGGCATAACGCACCCCGGCTGCTCCCCGGTCATTGCCGCCGTGCCCCGGGTCGATCAGTATGGTTCTGACCCCGGTGGGCCGCAGGCTCCGGACATTTAACAATACTTGCACATGGTTGAAAAAATCTGCCTGACTTATGTAAAGTTCGCCATTTTTCACCACCGGCACAAAGTCGTAATTCAGCACAATATAGTTGAAACTGCCGTAGCGTTTATTGGGGTTGAAAACCATTCTGCCAAACGCCCCGTACATTTCGTAATAATTGCCCATTTTCCGCAACCTCATCCGGTAATAGCGGGCTATATCGTATGCCCGGTAATACTTTCTGCCGCTGACAAGCTGATAAGTAAAGCCGGTTTGATCTTTTGCCGCATGAGCTTCAGGCAAGCTGAATATGCCGAGATTGATGAACAATGCCAGCAAAAGTGCGATCATAAAGCGGATTTCAGGAGTGACGGGCATGTTTGCCCTCCGCTTTTTCTGATTTTTTAACTGCACTGCGTAAGCTGACTGAACTGGTGTAATCTTCCAGCGGCGGATACATTGCATCAAGTTTTTTTCCGATATGTGCCGTTTCGTTCAACGCTCCAAACACATGAGCTTTGGCGGCAATCAGGGCATCTTTCCAGTTGTTCCCGGCGGCAATCATGGCTGCTATGCCGCTGGAAAGGGTACAGCCGGTGCCGTGAGTAGTGTATTCTTCCAGATCATTGACCCGGGGCGATGTAAGTAAATAGAGCTTTTTCTCCAGCACTGCCACATCACTGATCTTGCCGGCGGCGGCAGCGTGACCGGTTTTCAGCAATATATTGCATTTATAAGTATCTGCCAAAAACATGGCAGCTTCGGCATAATCTTTCTCATTTTTCAGCTTGCGGCCTGTCAGGTATTCAGCTTCCGGAATGTTGGGTGTGATCAAACTTGCCATGGGCAGCAAAAGTTTTTTCATGGCTTCACAGCCATCTTTATCCAATAGAGCCGAGCCGCTGGTGGAGATCATTACCGGGTCAACTATAAGCGGCAAATTATGCTTTTTCAATACCTCTGCAACCGTTTCCACGATTTTTGCATTGGCAAGCATGCCGGTTTTGACCGCTTTTACTGCAATGGCAGAAAATACACACTCCAACTGCGATTTTACCATTTCAGGAGCAATGGCAGCAATGCCTGCCACCTGACGGGGGTTTTGTGCTGTTACCGCAGTTATCACCGAGCAGCCGTAAACACCGGCGGCGTTGAATGTCCGCAAATCTGCCTGGATACCGGCACCGCCGCCGGAATCACTGCCGGCAATGGTCAAAGCTGCCGGATAGAATTCTTCCTGTTGGTTTTTCACTTATTTAAGCCTTTCTTTTTTTACATAAGGCAATATAACATATAAAAAGCAAAAAACTAATCTGCTTTTACGCTTTTTAATAAAAAAATTTGCTTTTGTTATCAACTTGTGAAATATTATACTTCAGGAGATTATTTAAATCAAGGCAGAACAAATAAAGTGAAAAGTTTGATTTTTATATTGGTATTTTTTTCTTTGCTGCTGTCGGGAAGACCGGCAACAGCTGAAGTCATGAATATTACTTCCGGCGGCAGTTTTGCAGTTGCTGTTGCCGAACAGGCTGGGCATCATGTTCCTGCGGTGGATTTTTTTCGCCGTTTTGAGCGTGTAGTTCGCCGCCTGGGGCGAATTGAAGAAAGTGCTGCCGGGCGAACACTGCTTTTGGTGCTTGACGAAAACCAGCCATCCGGCAGCTGCCGCTTTGAACACTCCCGAAAACATCGCAGGCAGGTTTTGAAGCTGCCGGTGGATTATACAAGTTTACTTAATGCTCCGGCCGCAGGCAGAGTTTTGACTTCCGCTTTGATTCAGAGCCGGTTGGGGAATCCGCCGCAGGAGCCTTTGCCTAAAGAGGCCTGCTGGATTGCCGACGGTTTGTGGGCAGAGTTTGTGCAGCGGGAAAATTCCGGTATGCAGGTTATGCGTTTTACCTGGCTGCCGGAGTTGCGTAATGTTGTGGAAAATGGCGGCAAACTGCATTTCAGCAGCCGTTTTCTTACTGCTCCGGAAAATATCAGCCCCGGTTCTGCGGAGTGGAGTTTTTATTGTCAGAAAGCCCGGCTGATGTTGGAAGTTGCTCATGCCTTGGGGTCTTCCCGGGTAAATTTATTGAAAGATTACTGTTTTTTGTTATCCGGCAGACAGCTTGCGGCGGATGATTGTTTTGACCAAACTTTTGGTGGAGCCGCCCGGCGGAAACTTTTTACGCCGCTTACCCCGCAGGAGATCGTGCCTGCCGATACAAAAGCTGCCGGCAGTAAAGCTCTTGACCGACTGGCAATAAAATCGCTTTATTCTCAATATGTACCGATGAATCCGGCTGCGGTAAGCCGGTTATTTGAAGATTTTTGCCGCATAAGTTTCAAAACAGGAGCCAATATGCCGGAAACCGCTGCCAGCATAACCGATCTGCCGTTTTTGATAGAAAAATATGCCGCTACCACCACTCTGCCCCGAATCAAGATATTTGAGCTTAACGAACTGGCAGCCATCGCTCCGGCACAGCTGCGGGTAGATTTTTATCAGTTCAACTACCAGTTGGCTCAAATCGGCAGCGGCGATCCGGATGATATAAGTTATCAGATGAAAAAGCTCATTGCAGTTATTCAGCAAAAACTTCTGACTTTGCAGAAAGTCGATGCCGTTTTGGCTGTATGGGAGAAATCCCAACAGCCGCTTTTGTGGGATCAACGGTTTTTTATGAATGAAGATCTCCGGAAGATGCCGCTGCCCGAAAACATCCGAAGTTTCTGGGATACCGTGGAGCGGTCGCTCCAGCGTTGAAATACGCTTAAATCGATTCTTCGATAACCTTCATTTTTGTCCATTTACCGCCCCGGTACCGCTGGTAGCAGAGCCAGCCGAAGAGCAGGATATACACCGAAAGCGTTCCCCAGAGCCACCACACTGAACAACCTGCCCACCGCATTATCACGCAGGGTATGGCAAAAAATCCCCACGCCATGACCGTAGTTAGATACATGATATATTTGGTATCTCCGGCACCCCGGACGGCGTTGCTGTAAACCAGTACCAGACCGTCGCCGAACAAGTATGCCGCTACAAAAATAAGCATGATTCTTGCCAGACGCATAACTTCAACTTGTGCCGCGTCACCGGCCCGGACAAAGGGCGAAAGCACCACATCCGGAAATCCGGCAAACAGTACCATCATTATCGACATATATATAAGCATGATCGTTCTGGCACTGCGTACTGATTTTTTAGCATGAGGTATATCATTTGCTCCGATACATTGTCCCACCAGAATACTGGCGGTCATCCCGATACCCATGATGGGACAGAAGGAGAGGTTGTTGATGCCGAAGACAATGCTGCTGGCTTCCTGCACCTGCACTCCGTAAAGCGACAGAGTTATAACAAACACATTGAATGCCGCCAGATCGCTCATAAGCTGTATACCGTTGGGCGAACTGTATTTGATCATGCGTTTGAACATCTCCCAATCAAAGATATTCGAACAGGTATTGTAGTGTTTCCGGGCACTTTTCAAGCCGAAAAATCCGATGGCGTAAATGATCAATCCGCCTGCCGCTGCCAGCACTGTACCCAAAGCCGCCCCGGCAGTGCCCATTTCAGGAAAACCCCATTTGCCGTAAATAAAAACATAATTCAAAGGTAAATTGAGTATCGTCACCAGTATTGAAACCAGCAAAACCATCATGGTCTTGCCCCGGCCGCTCCAGAAACAGGAGAGTGCCTGCTGCAAAAGAAATACCCCCGCACCAAGTGCCAGCCAGGTAAAGTAGATATTTTCCTGCTTTTCCACTTCCGGCTCGTGGTTCAATGCTCCGAATAAATAAGGTATCCACAAACAGCAGCTTGCCATAAACAGTGCTCCCAACAGGGCAAGGAAAATCCCCTGCCAGACGGCGGTTCCCACCCGTTTATTCTGATTGGCACCGCTGTATTGAGCTACAAAAGTGCTGGCGTAACCCACCGCACCCACAAAAAAGCATTGCAGCGTAAAACTGGTAAGCCCGCTGGTCAATGCCGCCGCCGCACTGGATTGGGAGTAACGCGTAAGCATGAGCCGGTCCATAAACATATTCACCGCATGGCAGGAGCTGGATAAAATCAACGGCAAAGCCACCCGCAAAACATTGAGTATGCTGCCGTCGTTGGTCAAAAAATCGCTTTTATAGAGTTTCATATCATCACACAGTAAAACAACCCGGCAAGAGAAAAATTCTTACCGGGTTTAATTTGTTTTTTTGTTTGCAATCAGTAAATGAAGAGCATTTCCCGGTATTTGGGCAGCGGCCAGCGGCTGTCGGCAACGATGGATTCCAACGCATCTACCGTATCACGCATTGCTGATAAAGTCGGCAGAATATCGGTTCCATCGCCGTTGAGGGCAGTGGTCAGCCGCTCCGAAAGATCATCGAGTTTATCCAACCCCATGCCCAGCTTTTCGGCAGTGTTGCGTAAACCTCTGGTGCCGGAACGGATAACCGCACTGTCGGCGGCGTTGAGTGCCTTGAGTGTTTCGTTGAATTCGGCGGTGACTGCCGGAACGATCATACTCTGCACGATCTCCAAAGCTACCTGACCTTCAATACAGATCTTGCGGCGGTATTCTTCGCCGAAGATCTCGTGGCGGGATTCCATTTCTTTAGCGGTGAACACTCCGTGACGGGCAAAGAGTTCCACATTTTTCGGGTTGGAAAATGCCTCCAATGCCTCCAGGGTGCTTTCAGCATTGGGCAGCCCCCGCTTGGCAGCTTCTTTCCGCCAGCTGGCAGTGTAGTTGTCGCCATTGAAGATCACCCGCTTGTGGGTCTTGATGATCTTCTGCAGAAGTTTTTGCAGTTTTGCGTTGAAATCATCTTTGCCGAAAGTTTCCAATTCAGCTGCGATCTTGTCCAGCGAATCGGCTACGATGGTGTTAAGGATCATCATCGGTCCGGCACAGCACTGGCTGGAGCCGGGGGCACGGAACTCAAACTTGTTGCCGGTAAAGGCAAACGGACTGGTGCGGTTGCGGTCAGTGGCATCCAGCGGCAACTGGGGCAGAGTATCCACGCCGATTTGCATCTTGCCGACTTTTCTGCCGGCACCGGCGGTGCCTTTTTCCAGCTGTTCGATAACTTCGTTGAGCTGGTCGCCGACATAGATGGAAATAATTGCCGGCGGGGCTTCGTTGGCACCCAACCGGTGATCGTTGCCGGCTCCGGCAACAGTGGCACGCAATATATCGCTGTGCAGGTCAACTGCCTGGATAATACCGCAAAGCACCGTCAGAAATATGGCGTTTTCTTCCGGGTTTTTGCCCGGTTTCAACAATTTGAGGTTGCCGTAATTGACGCTCCAGTTGTTGTGTTTACCGGAACCGTCGACTCCGGCAAAGGGTTTTTCGTGCAAAAGGCAGACCAGCGAATGGCGGTCGGCAACTTGCCGCAAAACTTCCATGACCAGCATGTTGTGGTCAACGGCAAGGTTGACTTTTTCAAAAATCGGAGCCAATTCAAACTGTGCCGGTGCCCCCTCATTGTGGCGGGTCTTGGCAGGAATACCCAGCTTCCAGAGTTCCTGTTCAACTTCGGTCATAAAACTCAAGACCCGGCTTTTGATGGAGCCGAAATAGTGATCTTCCAGCTGCTGATGTTTGGCAGGCGGGGCACCGAAAAGCGTCCGCCCGGTCTGGAGAAGGTCGGGCCGGTGCAGATAAAAGTGCTTGTCGATAAGGAAATATTCCTGTTCGGCACCCAGCGTTATATCCACATATTCATCTTTCAACCCAAAACACTTCATCAACCGCTTGACCGCTTTGCTCAATGCCTGATTGGATCGCAAAAGCGGGGTCTTTTTATCCAGCGTTTCTCCGGTGTAACTGCAAAAAGCGGTAGGAATACACAAAGTTGCACCGTTGCTGTGGCGTTTGATGAATGCCGGACTGGTGGGGTCCCAGGCGGGGTAGCCGCGGGCTTCAAAGGTACTGCGTAATCCGCCGGAGGGGAAACTGGAGGCATCCGGCTCGCTCATGATCAGATTTTTGCCGGAAAACGCCATGATCGCCTGACCTTTTTCGATTTCCAGAAAAGAGTCATGTTTTTCGGCAGTGGAGCCGTTCAGGGGCAGGAACCAGTGGGTAAAGTGGGTCGCTCCCCGATCCATTGCCCAATGCTTCATGGCATGTGCCACATCGGCGGCGATTGCCGGATCGAGAGCAGCACCTTCATTGACAGTGGCAAGGAGTTTTGCCGCCACCGCTTCCGATAAATATTTACGCATGGCTCCGGCACCGAAAACATCTTCGCCGAAGTATTTCATATCTGCGGGAGCAGCCGCCACCCCAACCGGAGAATGGAGTTTTGCAACTGAATCAATAGCACCGCTGCGGAAATCGCTTTTGCTCATAATATGCAATGACCTTTCTTGCAATATAAAATATTTTTATACACTTAACATATAATATATCACAAATATTGCACATCGTCAAATATTTTTGAGAGCTGCAGAATAATTTGGCAGATAATTCAATATTATATAACTCACTGTCGGCGGCTGCTTGCTATGCTCTGGGGTGGAATTGTTTGTGGATTTGTGCCAATCGCTCGTTTTCCACATGGGTATAGATTTCCGTTGTCCGCAAGTCCGAGTGGCCAAGCATTTCCTGAATGACCCGCAAGTCGGCTCCGTTTGCCAGCAGGTGGCTGGCGAAGCTGTGCCGCAGCATGTGCGGGTAAATATCCCGGTCTATCCCGGCGAGTACGGCGGCTTCTTTTACGATCGCCCATATCCACTCCCGGTTCAGCGGTTTGCCCCGTACTGAAAGAAAAAGGTCGGCGGTGTTAGGCCGGTTGGCATCCAGCAGTTCCGGACGGGAGTTGGTTATATAAAACTTCAGTATCTGCAAAGCGGTTTTACCCACCGGTACGATCCTCACTTTACTGCCTTTGCCGGTGATCCTTAAAGTGGCGTCTTCAAAGTTCACATCCGATACTTTCAAGTGTGCCGCTTCCGAAACCCGCAGCCCGGAGGCGTAAATCAGTTCCAGTATTGCCCGGTTCCGCTGGGGCAAAGGCTCTTTGCTGTGAGCCGGAAAAGCTGTCAGCAAAGCGTCCACTTCTTCTGTACTCAAAAATCCGGGCAGATAGCTCCATAACCGTGGCGAACTCATGATTTCCGTGGGGTCGCTCGCTATAATTCCCTCCTGCTGGAGAAAGCGGCAGAAGAGTTTTATGGAAATAAGTTTCCGTGCCAGCGTCGTTGATACCTCAAAGTGATTTTCCTGCCGGTCGCCGAGAAAATCCAGTATCACTTCCCGGGTTATGCTGCTGGCATTATTTATGCTGTTATCATCGCAAAAATCGGCAAATCCACGCAAATCGGTCAGGTATGCCTGTACGGTATTGGCACCCAGACCCCGCTCCAGAGTCAAAAAAGTTTCAAAAAAATCCAAATTCCTTCTAATCATTTGTGCAAAACTCCTCAAGCGGGCTATATTATGCCTTGTAACAGTTAATATAACAACAAATTTAAAAAATACAAGGGTCGATTTTTATGAAAAAGGTTCTGATACTGTTGGCTGAAGGTTTTGAAGAGATAGAAGCGTTGGGTACTGCCGACATCCTCCGGCGTATGGGCGTGGAAGTGGTACTGGCGGCGATGAAAAAAGAAACTGTTTCAGGCAGCCACAACATTACCGTAACAGCCGATGCAGTTTTTGATAAAGTCGATAAGAATGAGTTCGATGCCGTGGTGCTGCCCGGCGGACTCCCCGGTTCGCTCAACTTATACAACGATGACCGGGTGATCGACATCCTCCACGAATTTGCCGCCGAAAACAAAGTTACCGCCGCCATTTGTGCCGCTCCCATGGTGCTGGACAAAGCCGGACTGCTGGAAAACCGCCGCTTTACCATGTATCCGGCGGAAGATCTTTATAAATATTTGCGGGATAACAAACGGCCCGAAAGTGATATGTTTATTGCCGACGGCAAGGTAATTACCGGCAAAGGCCCCGGTGCAACTGCTTACTTTGCCGGTGCCGTTGCCGGGGCGTTGGATGTAGCGCAGGAAACGATCAAAAATGTGCTTGATGGCATGTTTGTAAAATAATTTGCGGAGAGTTGTATAATATGTCTTTTACCATAAAAGCCAAATCTTCCTCCTGCCGTGCCCGGCGTGGTACATTAGTTACCGCCCACGGCGTTGTGGAAACCCCGATATTTATGCCCGTAGGTACCCGGGGCACTGTTAAAGCCATGACTCCCCGGGGATTGGAAGAGCTGGGTGCGGAAATCATTCTGGGCAACACCTATCACCTTTTTTTGCGTCCGGGCATGGAAATAATCCGTATGGCAGGCGGCTTGCACGAATTTGCCAACTGGCACAAACCCATATTGACCGACTCCGGCGGGTTTCAGGTGTTCAGTCTGGCGGGATTGCGTAAAATCGAAAAAGATGGCGTAAGGTTCGCTTCCCACATCGACGGAACGAGGTTTTTTCTGGGGCCGGTGGAATCCATGCAGATACAGCGTACCCTCAACAGCGATATAGTTATGGCGTTTGACGAATGTACTCCATTCCCCTGTACTTGCGAGCAGGCGGAAAAATCCCTTGCCATCACTCACCGCTGGGAGAAAATGAGCTTTGAACAGCCCCTGAATCCCGGTCAGCTGCGGTTCGGGATCGTGCAAGGTTCGGTTTACAAAGATTTGCGGATCGAATCGGCACGCACACTGGGAGCCATTGACTTTGACGGTTACAGCATTGGCGGACTTTCCGTAGGCGAACCCGAAGAGATGATGTTCGAGTGTCTGGATTGGACAGTTCCGGAACTGCCGGAAAACAAACCCCACTACCTTATGGGTGTCGGCACTCCCAAGCAGATCGTGGAAGGCGTCGCCCGGGGTATAGATATGTTTGACTGCGTAATGCCCACGCGGCTTGCCCGTCACGGCAGTGCATTTGTGGGCAACGGTCAAACCATCCCGGTCAAAGCGGGGCGTTACGCCAAAGATTTTACGCCGCTGGAAGAAGGCTGCGACTGCTACTGCTGCAAGAACTTCACCAAAGCCTATATCCGCCATTTGATGAATGTAGGCGAAATACTGGGTATGCAGTTGGTAACGATCCACAATATAGCCTACTTCATGCGGCTTATCAAGCGGATCCGTACTGCCATTGAAACTGATACATACGAAGAGTTGCGTAAGGAATTTGCCTGATATGAAAAAGTCTGCCGGAATATTTGCTCTGTTGTTCTCTGCTTTGAGCTTGACCGCCCAAGTCCCGGAAACTGCCATGCTCAAGGTATTTGCTGCGGCTCACCGCAGTAAGCCTAATGAGAATGTGCTGATTTCCCCGTGGGGCATACAGCAGTGTTTCGGCATGCTGGCATTAAGCAGGGGCGGGAAAAGTTCTGCTGAATTGGATAAAATCCTGAACTTGAACGACCAAACAGCTATTGAACTGCAAAAGGCAAGAGTTTCGCTGCAAGCAAGCAAAAAGTTCAACAGCTTCAACGGCATATTTCTCAATAAAAAATATACTCTGGAAAAGAGCTTTATTGACCGCAGCAGTCAGCTTTACGGCGGCAAACTCTATCCGGCAGATTTTACCCGGCAGACTGAATGTGCCGATTTGCTCAATGCGATAATCAGGCGTGAGAGTTCCAACATGTTTGAAAAGGTTTTCAAGCCATCTGATTTGGCTGGCGACCCGGCAATGATACTCTTTAATGTATTGCATTTCAAAGACCGCTGGATGGATACTTTTCAAGAGTTTATGACCCGGAAAGAACGGTTCACTATACCGTCGGACGGATTTGAGAAGTTGAGCCATATAAAAGTTGATATGATGAACGACAGCCGTTATTTGCCTTACTATAACGACGGAAAAGTCCATGGCGTTATCCTTGATTACTCCGAGAGCCGCTATAAAATGCTGGTGCTGACTACGGTAAATACGCTGGATAAAGTGGATGTGGCACTCAAACTTCTGGAAAAGCATGGTATAAAATATATTGAAAAGAAGAGTTCCAGTCAAAATAAAACCAGAATCAAACTGCCCAAGTTGGATTTATCGACGGAAACTGACTTGAAAGAGCTTTTCGGCAAGCTGAATATAACCAATCTTTTTCACCCGCAAGCTGGCGATTTGAGCAATATAGCCGCAAAGCAGCCGCTTTATGTGGATAAAGCCAAACAGCTGGTCAAACTTAAATTGGATGAAAACGGCAGTGAAGTTGCGGCAGTTACTTACGCAATGGTAGAAGCTGCCGCTGCCATGCCGCAGAAAATCAAGTATAATTATTTTTATGCCGACCACCCCTTTGTGCTGGTGTTGTTCGACTCGACCACCCGGGCGATGATCCTTGCCGGAATTGTGGTGAAACCCCGTTGAAAAATATTTGTATTTTATTGCAATCAAACATATATTAAACTGCTTCTATCAAACAATTTTACAGAAAGGTGTTGCTATGAAGAAGTTCTCTTTGCTGGTGCTGGCGGTGTTGTCCGGCTTTGCTGTTGCGGCATTTCCCGGGTTGAATGTTCCTACCAATGCGTTGATCGCTGCTAAAAACCGGGGCGGTCAGCAGGATTCCATAAACAATCTGCGGCAGATCTTTACCGGGATCAATATGTATATAGCTGCCAACGATGATATGCTGCCGGCGGATTTTTCGGCATTGGCAAGCTATGTGGGGGGAGGCAGGATTTTTGTTGCCGCCTTCGATAAAAAAAGCAAACCAGCTTCCGGCAATGAAATAAAACCGGCTAACACCTCTTTTGCCTATGTGGGCAATCTGGGCAGAATAAATGCTTTGCGTAATGCCGCTGCTGTGCCGCTGGCTTTTGAAAAACCGTGGCTGCTGCCCCCCAGTCAGACCCGGATCGCAGTGCTGTTCGCCGATGGCAGAGTGGAAAGCATCCAGCTGCCGGCAAATACTCCCAAAACCTGCCGGGGCGTGGTGCGTTTTCTTGCTGGAAAACTTGCAGACAAAAATCTGAAAGCCAAGCTCAATAAAAACGCCGCCGCTGAAGATAAAGTTAAAAAGTGATCTGACAAGGCTTGCAAAAAAACTGTTGCAAAAATACAGATTACCCAAAAAGCAGATACAACATTGGGCAGCTTTTCAGCAGATTTCTGATATTTTTTGCTTTTACAATACAATATAAAGTATTTTATTTGCCCAATCATACAGAAAAAAGTTGCTTAATATTTGCACTTGCATCAAAAATGGTCTATATTGCAACAATGCAATTTGTATTTGTAACAGGATTTTATATAAGGTTATGAAGAATTCAAACCTCGAAAAGGTGCTCGGCAAGTTCCCCGGCTGCCGGATCGCTGTGATCGGCGATCTGATGATCGACAGTTATGTTTGGGGCGTTGTTGAGCGGATTTCTCCGGAGGCTCCCGTACCGGTGGTGCAGGTTTCCAAGACCAGCTGCTGTCTGGGCGGGGCAGCCAATGTAATGCGTAATATCGTAACTCTCGGCGGTCAGGTCGACGCCTTCGGGCTGGTAGGCAACGACAGCAACGGCGAACTTATCCGGCAGCTGCTGCGGGAGTATAAGATCGACCCATCTGGCGTGCTGACCGATTTTGACCGTCCCAGTATCCGCAAAGAACGGGTCATTGCCGGCAGTCAGCAATTATTGCGTATAGATTACGAAAACCCCACCGCCGCCAGCGAAACTCTGCGGAAGGAGTTGGCAGATAAAGTCAAAGCTCATCTGGCCAGCGGTCAGGTGCAGGCTTTGATCATCGAAGATTATGCCAAAGGGCTTTTCTCCGAAGCCATGACCCAGGATTTGATCGACTGTGCCAATAAATACGATATTATAACGGTACTTGACCCCAATCCGCGGAATCCTATGAAGCTTCACGGACTTACCGCCATGAAACCCAACCGCAGCGAAGCCTTTGCCATGGCAGGGATTCCGCAAACTGCCCAGAAAGGCGATGCGTCCAATGATGAAAGTTTGCGGGAAGTAGCCTCTGTGATTATGAAAAAATGGCAGGTGAAACATTTGCTTATTTCGCTGGCTGCACAAGGCATGGCACTTTATAATGACGATGGCAGCAGCATGGTCATACCCACCCGGGCAAGAGAAGTTTATGATGTATCAGGTGCCGGTGATACAGTGGTCGCAACTGCAGCTTTGGCATTAGCCGCCGGGTGCGATGCCCGTTCGTCGGCGGAATTGGCGAACTATGCGGCTGGAGTGGTGGTCAAACAACTTGGTACGGCTACTGTAAGTGCCGAAGAGCTGCGTATGGCGTTAAATGCTTGAACTGATCAAATTGCAAGGGATTGAAAATGTGTAAGAAAGTTGCAGTGTTATTTCTTTCAGTGTTGTTTTTGGGTGCTTCTCTGGAGACCTGGGCAGATTCCGGACGCAGGAATGAGGAAAAGTATGTTCAACGCAACAGAAAGAATGATTGTGTCGAAAATCTGAATGCCTTTTATAAGGCATTGAGTCGTTATGCAACATTGAATAAAGGTTCATTGCCCTCCAAAGATAATGTTGAAGGTTTGAAAGAGCTTATTTCGCATGGCATAAGTTACAGGAATTTTGTTTGCAGGCACTACAAAGGCAAAAAATACAAGTTTGATGACAACAGCGACCAGAAGGATAAAAAAAATAAAAAGAACCGGGATAAGAAGAAGGAGAATGAACCCTTGGAAGAAAAACATTCGCCATACATCTATTTCGGCGGAATCAATTTGCACAATGCAATTAATCTTTGTCCTAAATTGCTGATTATGTGCAATAAGTTAAACTCCTCGCAGCATACACTGCTGTTTGCCGATGGCTCGGTGGCCGAAATCGTTTTATCCAAGAAAGATAAGTCTGTAAAGAGCATTGCTGATGTGGTTGAGTATTGCCATAAAAAATACAAATATCCGGCAGCAGTGCTGCAGGTATTGCGAGCCAAGGCAAAAAGATTTGATGAGGCATTTAAAAATAAATAATTTACAATGAATGGCCGATCTTCATTATAAGGGTATATTTTACTGGAAAATATTTGAGCTGGAGAGTGCAATTTGAATTTGCAGTAAAGCTCCTTGTAAATGGGAATCGTAAAAAAATACAATTAAAAAATCAAATTAAACAAAGCATTTTATTTGCGTTATCGGGTTTTGGGCAGTATTTTTATACAGTCTTTTATAAAAATGTGCCGGGGGATCCGGCAAAGAACCTTAAGAAAGGAAGAAAAAAATGAGCAAACTCGCTATCGACGGCGGCGAAAAGACCTACAATGGTTCTTTCCCGATGTGGCCGAGCTTCAACGAGAAGGTCTATGACAAAGTCGTGGACATCCTCAAGAGCGGCAAAGTCAACTACTGGACCGGCAAAGTCGGTATGGAATTTGAAAAAGCATGGGCCAAATGGCTGGGCGTTGATCACGCAATCAGCGTTGCCAATGGTACCTGTGCATTGCACACTGCTCTCGCCAGCTTGGGCGTCGGCCCCGGCGATGAAGTGATCTGCACCTCTTACAGCTTTATTGCTTCCAGCTTCTGTGCCCTGCAGGCTGGTGCTTTGCCGGTGTTCTGCGACGTCGGTACCGACCATTTGCTGGATCCCAGCAAGATCGAAGCTGCTATTACCGAACGCACCAAGGCTATCGTGGTCGTCCATTTGTACGGTATGGTTGCCGATATGGATCCGATCATGGAAATCGCCAAGAAATACAATCTGTATGTTGTTGAAGACTGTGCCCAGTGCTTCGGCGGTGTCTACAAAGGCAAGAAAGCCGGTACCATCGGTAATGTCGGCTGCTTCAGCTTCTGCCAGAGCAAACACTTCACCACCGGTGGTGAAGGCGGTATGGTCGTGACCAACGACGAAGACCTGGCCTGGGAATGCCGCAGCTTCCGTGACCATGGTTACGATGTCAAAGCCAAGTTGAATCTGTTGGAAATGGAAGGCAAACAGCTTTACATCCACCGTCGCGTCGGCTTCAACTTCCGTATGACCGAAATCCAGAGCATGATCGGTTTGATGGAATTGGAACGCTTCGATTCCTGGAACCTGCCCAACCGTATCCGCAACGGTAAAATGCTCATCACCCAGCTCAAAGATCACCCGCTGGTCAAATACTGCCCGGTGGATACCGAAGAACGCCAGAACTCCTTCTGGTGGGCTCCCTTCGTGCTGGATACCGACAAGCTGACCGTCAGCGTTGCCGACTTCATCAAGGCTGTTGCCGCCGAAGGCGTGCCGGTTTACAGCGTGCTGTGGCCGGAAATGTACAAGGAACAGGCCTACACCGACCGTAAGGGCTTCGGTACCGTTGGCTATCCCTTCAACGATCCCCGTTCCCGCAACATCGATTACACCAAGTTCAACTGCAAGATGGCGAACTGGATGACCGACCGCACCATCAGCTTCTTCACTCACCCGGTTTACACCGAAGAGCACACCCAGGCTATGATCGACGCCTTCAAGAAGGTCGCCGCTGCCTACATGAAGTAAGCTGTGTAAAAATCAAAGCTTCCTTCGGGGGGCTTGATAATACAGTCAGTGCAAGCCGCCGGAGCGAGTTTTACTCCGGCGGCTTTTTTACTGCAGCTGAATAATGCGGAAAAATTTGTAAAATCATATTATTGTGGTATATTAAACAAAATTTTTTTAACTAACAGGTGTCAGGATTTAACAAGATGCTGAAAAAAGTAAAACCTACTGGAGAGACCGCTACGCTTTCGATCGGCAGTCAGCAGATCCAATTACCGATAGTGGTCGGCACTGAAGGTGATCGTGGTATAGACATTGCCAGTTTGCGTAAGGAAACCGGCTGCGTTACCCTTGACCCTTCGTTTATGAACACTGCATCGTGCTGCAGCGAAGTAACATACATTGACGGCGAGCGGGGTATATTGCGTTACCGGGGCTACCCCATTGAAGAACTTGTCCGTAAAGTAAGTTTTGTAGATACAGCCTATTTGCTGGTGCACGGAGCTTTGCCGACTCCGGGACAGAAACGGAAATTTTCGCAGCTTCTGACTGCCAACAGTCTGCTGCATGAAGATATGCGTCACTTTTTTGATCACTTCCCCCGCGGGGCACACCCTATGCACATATTGGGGACAATGATCAACGCACTTTCGACCTTTTACCCCAATGTGGACTTGCTGTCGGTGCTGGACGATATTGATCTGTCGACCGCCCGTTTGATTTCCACAGTGCGTACCATGGCGGCATTTGCGTACAAAAAGAGCATTGGCGATCCGGTGGTCTATCCCCGGCACGACCTCTCTTATTGTGCAAACTTTTTGTATATGATGTTTGATTCACCGGTCAAACCCTATGTGATACGGCCGGAAGCGGTGGATATATTGAATCTGCTGCTGATATTGCACGCTGACCACGAGCAGAACTGCTCCACTACGGCAGTGCGTACTCTGGGCAGTGCCCAGGTGAACTTGTACGCCACGATTTCGGCGGGTATCTCGGCACTCTCCGGGCCGCTTCACGGCGGAGCCAATCAGGCGGTGATTGACATGCTCAAGCATATCCAGCGTGAAGGGTCAGTGAAAAAGTGCATTGCCAAAGCCAAGGATAAGAATGATTCCTTCCGCTTGATGGGTTTCGGCCACCGGGTTTATAAAACCTTTGACCCCCGGGCGAAAATCATCAAGGCCGAGTGCCACAAGTTCTTGAACGCCATGCATATTGACGATTCTTTGCTGGAAGTGGCTATGGAGCTGGAAGATATTACTTTGCGGGATGAATACTTTATCGAACGCAAACTTTACCCCAATGTGGACTTTTACAGCGGTATCATTTACCGGGCATTGGGTATTCCGGAAAACATGTTTACGGTGATTTTTGCTCTGGGCAGACTGCCCGGCTGGATCGCTCATTGGAAAGAGATGATCGGCAACCACACCAAGATCACCCGTCCCAGACAGATTTATGTGGGGGAAGCTCTCAAGCACCTCAAGTGACCGGGAATGGGAATAAAAAAAAGGCTCTGTTCCCAATATCGGTTGATTAACAGTAAAGATGTTGAATAAAATCTTTTCAAAACTTAAAGGGCATTTATCTATTTGTGTAACAAATAGATAAATGCCAATAAAAGGTTTGGAAAAGGGTGATGGGGT